>NZ_JBJHHG010000040.1:0-22626 GCF_045257065.1 Enterobacter sp. PP-008-ECC_S150
CCTGGCGGCTTTAGCGCGGTGGTCCCACCTGACCCCATGCCGAACTCAGAAGTGAAACGCCGTAGCGCCGATGGTAGTGTGGGGTCTCCCCATGTGAGAGTAGGGAACTGCCAGGCATCAAATTTAGCGTGCTGATATGGCTCAGTTGGTAGAGCGCACCCTTGGTAAGGGTGAGGTCCCCAGTTCGACTCTGGGTATCAGCACCACTTTATACTTAGGTTAAAGTTCGGCAAGAAGTAAAAGAATTTGTCTGGCGGCTTTAGCGCGGTGGTCCCACCTGACCCCATGCCGAACTCAGAAGTGAAACGCCGTAGCGCCGATGGTAGTGTGGGGTCTCCCCATGTGAGAGTAGGGAACTGCCAGACATCAAATAAGTGAGAAGGCCATCCGAAAGGATGGCCTTTTTGCGTTTATGCGCAGAAAAAACGGTAGGCCGGGTAAGACGAAGCCGCCACCCGGCAGAGTAAACGATTAGTGAATCACCTGCGACAGGAATGCTCGCGTGCGTTCT
Organism: Enterobacter sp. PP-008-ECC_S150; assembly: GCF_045257065.1. Taxonomy (NCBI): domain Bacteria; kingdom Pseudomonadati; phylum Pseudomonadota; class Gammaproteobacteria; order Enterobacterales; family Enterobacteriaceae; genus Enterobacter; species Enterobacter sp. PP-008-ECC_S150. The sequence continues at coordinate 512 of NZ_JBJHHG010000040.1, forward strand.
GACTTCGGATGCGCAAAGAACTCATCCGGCGGCGCCTGCTCAACAATCTCCCCACGATCCATAAAGATCACCCGGTCAGCCACGGTTCTCGCGAACCCCATCTCATGCGTGACGCACAGCATGGTCATGCCGGATTGTGCCAGCCCAATCATGGTATCCAGCACCTCTTTCACCATTTCCGGGTCGAGGGCTGATGTCGGTTCATCAAACAGCATAATTTTTGGCTTCATACACAGTGAACGGGCGATAGCCACACGCTGCTGCTGACCACCCGATATCTGGCCTGGAAACTTATTGGCGTGTTCTGCGATACGTACGCGCTCCAGGTAGTGCATTGCCAACGCCTCGGCTTCCTTTTTCGGCATCTTACGTACCCAAATTGGCGCAAGCGTACAGTTCTGCAGAACGGTCAGGTGCGGAAATAAATTAAAGTGCTGAAAGACCATTCCCACTTCCTGACGCACGCGTTCGATATTGCGGATATCTTCATTCAGCTCGATGCCATCAACCACAATGCGTCCTTGCTGATGTTCTTCAAGATGATTAATGCAGCGAATGGTCGTGGATTTCCCGGAGCCGGAAGGGCCGCACAGGACAATGCGTTCGCCCTGCTTAACCTTAAGATTAATGTCCTTCAGTACATGAAACTGCCCGTACCATTTATTCACGTTTTCCAGCGTAATCATCGCGTCGGCGGGTGTCATAGTTATTTGGCTCATAATTTCCTCAGTGCGGCGTACGCCCGGTGTTAAAGCGCTTTTCCAGATGCTGGCTGTAGCGCGACATGCTGAAACAAAAGATCCAGTAGATCAGTGCGGCAAAGACATACCCTTCGGTGGACATGCCAAGCCAGACAGGGTCAACGGTCGCCTGCTGCACGCTGCTAAAGAGATCGAACAATCCGATGATGATCACCAGGCTGGTATCTTTGAAAAGGGCAATGATCGTGTTGACCAGACCCGGGATGACCAGCTTGAGTGCTTGCGGAAGAATGACCAGCCCCTGCGTTTTCCAGTAGCCGAGCGCCAGTGATTCCGCCGCTTCGTACTGGCCCTTAGGCAACGCCTGCAGACCACCGCGCACCACTTCAGCAACATAGGCGGACTGGAAGAGAATCACCCCAACCAGGGCACGGATCAGCTTGTCGATGGTTGTCCCTTCAGCCATAAACAGCGGCAGCATGACCGATGACATAAACAGAACGGTAATAAGCGGTACGCCGCGCCAGAACTCAATGAAGATAACGGAGAGCACGCGGACGATCGGCATTTTTGAACGCCGTCCCAGGGCAAGTAATATCCCCCAGGGTAGAGCACCGGCTATCCCCACTGATGCGATAATCAGCGTCAGCGTCAGCCCGCCCCACTGGCGTGTTTCAACGCGTTCCAGTCCCAGGAAACCGCCATACAACAGCACCCAGACGATAATCGGATAAACCACCGCCCAGACGGCAATGTAGCGTCCACGGTGAGGCAGCTTTTTCCAGAACATGGCCGCGACAGAGAGCAGCCCGATAACCAGCGCCAGATTGATCCGCCAGCGCTGTTCATGCGGATACAATCCATACATGAACTGACCGAAGCGCTCATGGATGAACACCCAGCAGGCGCCCGCTTTGGTGCAGTCTGCCCGGGTTGAACCGACCCAGTTGGCCTGTAAAAACGCCCAGTTCAGCAGGGGAGGAATCAATTCCCACATGAGCCACAGGCAGACAATCGTCAGCAGGCTGTTACTCCAGCTGGAGAACAGATTCTTGCGCGCCCAGAGGATAAAACGTCCACCTGTCGAGTTGGCAGGGCGCGAGGCGTGCGACAGTATCGCTTTTGTCATCATAGATCCTTAGCGCTCGACCAGTGCTATACGACGGTTATAAAGGTTCATCAGCAATGAAATCACCAGGCTGATGATCAGATAGACAGACATCGTGATGGCGATAGTTTCAATGGCCTGTCCGGTCTGGTTAAGCACGGTTCCGGCGAAGAGTGACACCATATCCGGGTAACCAATGGCTGCAGCCAGCGACGAGTTTTTGACAATGTTGAGATACTGGCTGGTCAGGGGCGGAATGATGACCCGTAAAGCCTGCGGAATGATGACCTGGCGAAGCGTCACGGTATGGGGTAATCCCAGCGAGCGAGCCGCCTCGTGCTGTCCGTAAGGTACGGCCTGGATCCCCGCACGAATAATCTCTGCGATAAACGCGGACGTATAAATCGACAGCGCCAGCGTCAGGGCTGCCAGCTCGGGAATTAATACCATCCCGCCCTGAAAGTTAAAGCCACGCAGATGGGGAATATCCCAGTGCAGAGCGGCCCCAAACAGCCAGTGTGCGATGAGCGGCAGGCTAACGATCAGAACAGCTGCCGTGGGCCAGGTTCTGCGAAGCTGCCCGGTTTTGATCTGATGTTTGCGGTTAAAGCGGAATACCCCGGCAGAGAGGGCTAGCGCGATCACAATCGCGGCGATGAAAGCGAACTGTCCTTCACCCGGCTGAGGAGAAGGAATGGACAACCCACGGTTGCTCAGGAAAAACAGCTCAAACGCGTCCACGGCCTGACGGGGACCGGGAAGGTTGCGCAGTACGGCGAAATACCAGAAGAAGATCTGCAGGAGCGGGGGAATATTGCGGAACGTCTCGATATAAACAGTCGACAGTTTCCGTAGAAGCCAGTTTTCAGAAAGACGCGCCAGACCAATAAAGAAGCCCAGAATCGAGGCGAAGACGATACAAAGCGCCGATACCAACAGCGTATTCAGTAAACCGACCACGAACACGCGTCCGTACGTGTCACCTTCCTGATAATCAATAAGGTGCTGAACAATGCCAAACCCCGCGCTGCGATCCAAAAACGCAAAACCGGAGGTAATGCCGCGGTTATTCAGGTTGGTAATGGTGTTATGGATGAGATACACGGCGATGAGAACAACCGCAACGATAGCAATAATCTGGAATAGCCAGGCGCGGACCGCGGGATGAGAAAAGGATAGCGATCCTTTTACGGCTGAGCGGCGATGGGACATAAAGAAACCTCAGTAACCATGACTCTGGAGTGGGCACTGCCTGAGCAGTGCCCGTTACAGCTATGACTTAACGCACTGGTGGCGCGTACTGAATACCGCCGTTGTTCCAGAGATTGTTCTGGCCGCGCTTGATCTTCAGCGGGCTTTCCGATCCCACGTTGCGTTCAAAGATCTCCGAGTAGTTGCCCACCTGCTTGATGATGTTGTAAGCCCACTTGTTATCCAGCTTCAGATCCTTGCCGAAATCGCCTTCTTTACCGAGCAGGTGCGCCATATCCGGATTGGATGGATTAGCCGCTTTCTCATCAACGTTTTTCGAGTTGATGCCCATCTCTTCTGCGTTCAGCATGGCAAACAGCGTCCAGCGAACAATGGAGAACCAGTCTTCATCCCCACGACGAACGACGGGGCCGAGAGGTTCTTTGGAGATCACTTCAGGCAGGACAATCCACTCTGCCGGGTTGCTCAGCTTGATACGTAAGGCATACAGCTGTGACTGGTCAGAGGCCAGCGTGTCGCAACGGCCGGATTCAAGCGCTTTGGCCGATTCATCCGAGCGGTCGAATGTCACCGGGGTGTATTTCATGTTGTTTGCTTTGAAATAATCGGCGACGTTCAGCTCGGTATCGGTGCCCGCCTGAATACAAACGGTGGCACCATCCAGCTCCTTCGCGCTTTTCAGGCCCGCTTTATTGTGGGTCAGGAAGCCAATGCCGTCATAATAGGTCACGCCCGTAAATGACATCCCCATCCCTGCGTCACGGGAAGAGGTCCAGGTGGTATTACGGGAAAGCAGGTCGACCTCGCCGGACTGCAGCGCCGTAAAGCGTTCTTTCGCCGTCAGCGGGGTATATTTTACTTTGCTGTCATCGCCAAAAACGGCAGCTGCAACGCCACGACAAACATCCACATCAATACCGGTAAATTTGCCGTTCGCATCGGCATAAGAGAAGCCAGGCAAACCGTCACTGATACCACATTGAACAAAACCTTTCTTTTTAACGGCATCCAGTGTCGTTCCCGCATGGGCTTGACCGGCTACAGCAAACAACATGCCTGCTGCGGCCAGGCTGGCTATCATCGTCTTTTTCATAATGCATCCTGTGTGGCGAAATTTATCGTTATAGAGGCGTTTTTTAAACGCTTTACCTGTCTGTGGCTTTGGCCAACGTTTATAAAGCAAACGTAATGCCAGTTTTGCGTTCGAGAAAATAAGAGACGAGTGAAAGCTTAATGCTGAGTGTAGACAGGCTTAAATAAAACGAGCGCCCCGAAACGGTGCGAAATTACAACCTGTGCCACAAATCGGAGCAAAAGTTTTAAATCGGGTCAGTAAAAAGAAGAGATAGTTTCCGGTGTGAATATTGGCAGGGTATTCAATAATATGAATGTGTGAAAGTCATCACGGCAGGCCAGGTAATTTGACTGAGTATACGAAAAAGTTGTGACTAGCTTCAGGCTTAAATTAATTACGTGAATAAATACGGGGCTATTTTTTTACTTATTTGAAGATACTGCACTCATTAAAAGCAAAAAGCGCGGCCGGAGCCGCGCTTTCTCAACAGACGTTACTTCGTCAGGGCAACAATACCCAGCGTCAAACCCGCTACTGCGGCAGCACCGCCGGCGATAGCACCCGCTGTCTCCCAGTTATCCTGGGTGGTGCCTTTCATACAGGTGTTGGTATGAACCAGTCGGCCCTGGTCGTCGTAAACCGGTACACATGGAGAGTCGTGCGCGCAGCCAGCAAGCAGCGCAGCGAGAAGTGCAACGGAAATGAATCTTTTCATGATGTTACCTCAGTATTATTTCTCATCCGCTATAAAGCCAGGAGGGCTATTAACGAACTGGCGGTTATTTTACCATCGGGGTAACTCCCCGTTACACGAGGAATAATCTCAATTTATGTAGTTTGTAAAAATCGTGGAGAAAAGTCGGCTTCAGGATGAATTAATGGAGACATTATGAAGATGCAAAAGACTGTTTTTACTTAATGCAAATCGTCCTGTTTTTAAAACGGCCTCTTTGTAAAACCTAATTCGTTGTTTATGTTAAAAATAAAAAGGCACCAAAGGTGCCTTTTCAGGGAAACATTAATCGTTATGGCGAGTAAACCGCCGCCGGACAACCACAAAGAAGACGGGCACGAAGAAAATCGCCAGAAGCGTTGCGGAAAGCATGCCCCCCATCACGCCGGTACCGACGGCGTTTTGCGCGCCGCTCCCGGCCCCGATGCTGATCACCAGCGGCATGACGCCAAGGATAAAGGCCAGGGACGTCATCAGGATCGGACGAAGGCGCATCCGTGACGCTTCCAGCGTGGCTTCAATAATGCCTTTACCTTCTTTATCCATCAGGTCTTTTGCAAATTCGACGATCAGGATGGCGTTTTTCGCCGATAAGCCAATCGTCGTCAGCAGGCCGACCTGGAAGTAGACGTCATTGTTTAACCCGCGCAGTGAGGCTGCGAGAAGCGCCCCGATGACCCCCAGCGGCACAACCAGCATAACGGAGAATGGAATGGACCAGCTTTCATACAGCGCTGCCAGACACAGGAATACTACGATAAGTGAAATGGCATACAGTGCAGGCGCCTGGTTGCCCGAGAGCCGCTCCTGGTAACACATCCCCGTCCAGTCATAGCCGATGTCTGTAGGCAGTTTCGCCGCGAGGCTTTCCATCATCACCATCGCCTCACCGGTACTTTTACCCGGGGCTGATTCACCGAGAATTTCCATAGAGGGCATCCCGTTGTAGCGCTCCAGGCGAGGCGAACCGTAAACCCACTTCGCGCTGCTAAAGGCGGAGAACGGCACCATTTTTCCATTCGCGCTGCGCACGTAAAGGTTGTTGATATCTCCCGGCAACATACGGAATTTTGCATCGGCCTGTACGTAGACCTTTTTCACGCGCCCATGATCGATAAAGTCGTTCACATAGGTGCCGCCTAAGGAAGTCGAAATCGTCTGGTTAACGTCAGAAAGACTAATGCCCAGCGCCTGCGCTTTCTCCTGGTCGACATCCAGCTTGAACTGAGGCGTATCTTCAAGACCGTTAGGACGCACGCGGACCAGCAGGTCAGGATGCTCTTTCACCATGCCGAGCAGCTGGTTACGCGCCTGCGTCAGCTGGGTATGCCCCAGGTTAGCCTGATCGATCAGTTCAAAGTCGAAGCCCGTCGCGGTACCCAGCTCAATAATGGCAGGCAGGTTAAACGGGAACACAAGACCATCTTTAATCTGACTGAAGGCTTTCGTCGCGCGACCCACAATGGCTTCGACGCCATTTTCCGCCCCCGGGCGCTCTTCCCAGGGCTTCAGGCTGATGAAGGCAATACCGGAGTTCTGACCCTGGCCGCTAAAGCTAAAGCCGTTTACGGTAAAGACGGACTCAACGTTCGCCTTCTCTTTGTTCAGGTAGTAGTCCTGAACCTGGTCAAGGACCTGCTGAGTACGCGTCTGGGTTGCCCCTGCCGGAAGTTGAACCATCGTCATAAACACCCCCTGATCCTCTTCGGGGAGGAAGGAGGTGGGCAAGCGCAGAAAGAGCACCGCCATCCCAGCGACGATAATGATGTACACCACCAGATAGCGTCCGGTCTTACGCAAAATACCGCTCACGCTGTTGCTGTAGTGATCCACGCTCTTATCAAAAAGCGCATTAAACCAGCCGAAGAAGCCACCTTTCTTCTCATGATGGTCGGCGGATACGGGCTTAAGCAACGTTGCGCAGAGGGCGGGCGTCAGGATGAGCGCAACCAGTACGGACAACGCCATAGCGGAAACGATAGTCAATGAGAACTGGCGATAGATCGCTCCCGTTGAGCCGCCGAAAAAGGCCATCGGAATAAAGACCGCCGAGAGCACCATGGCGATCCCCACCAGTGCGCCCTGGATCTGCTCCATCGACTTCTGCGTGGCCTCTTTCGGCGGCAGTTTGTCCTCAACCATGACGCGTTCAACGTTCTCAACGACCACGATGGCGTCATCCACCAGCAGACCTATCGCCAGCACCATGCCGAACATCGTCAGGGTATTGATGGAGAAACCGAACGCCGCCAGAACCGCGAAGGTACCCAGCAGAACAACCGGTACCGCGATGGTCGGGATGAGCGTCGCACGCAGGTTTTGCAGAAACAGGTACATCACCAGGAAGACGAGAACAATCGCCTCAAACAGGGTCTTCACAACTTCGTGGATGGAGATTTTCACAAAAGGTGTGGTGTCATAGGGATAGACAACTTTTAGCCCCTGCGGGAAGAACGGCTGCAGTTGCGCCAGCTTGCTCTTGATGGCTGCCGCGGTGTCCAGCGCATTGGCGCCGGTAGCCAGCTTAATCCCCAGACCGGTTGCTGCCTGCCCGTTGATTTTAGTGACCATGTTGTAGTTTTCGCCGCCCAGCTCAATACGCGCCACGTCCTTCAGGTGAACCATCGAACCGTCCTGATTCACCTTGAGCGTCACGCGGCCAAACTCCTCCGGTGATTTCAGGCGGGTTTGCGCGATGATCGAGGCATTCAGCTGCTGCCCGGGAATGGACGGCGTTCCGCCCAGCTGACCTGCCGCTATCTGATCGTTCTGCGTTTTCAGCTGATTGATAATATCCAGCGGCGTCAGCTGGTATTTGTTCATCGCGTTGCTGTCGAGCCAGATGCGCATCGCATACTGCGCGCCAAACAGCTGAACGTCACCGACACCAGACGTTCGGCTGATGGCATCTTTGACGTTTGAGGCGACGTAATCAGAAATATCGTTCTGCGTGAGACTTTTGTTGTCTGAAACAAAACCGGCAACCAGCAGGAAGCTGCTGCTGGATTTCTCCACGCCAATCCCCTGCTGCTGAACCTCTTGCGGCAGCAGCGGCATCGCGAGCTGCAGCTTGTTCTGCACCTGCACCTGCGCGATGTCAGGGTCCGTTCCTGACTCGAAGGTCAGGGTAATGGTGACGTTACCCGCTGAATCGCTGGTGGAGGACATATACATCAGCTTATCGATACCGTTCATGTTCTGTTCGATAACCTGGGTCACGGTATCCTGCACCGTTTGCGCGTCAGCGCCCGGGTAGGTCGCCGATATCGCCACCGCGGGAGGCGCGATGGTCGGATACTGTGCGACGGGAAGTTTGAGAATGGCCAGCCCGCCAGCAATCATCAAGATGATGGCCAGTACCCAGGCGAAAACCGGTCTCTGAATAAAGAAATTAGCCATGTCGTCGTCCCTTAACCGGCTGGCGTCGCGGTGGTATCCGGCGTCGCGACGACGGTCACCCCCGGTTTGACTTTCTGTAGCCCGCTGACAATCACGCGGTCACCGTTTTTCAGCCCTTCCGTCACCAGCCAGCGGTCGCCAATTGCCTGCGGGGCGACGACGGTACGCGGCTCTACCTGGTTTTTATCGTTCACCACCATGACGGTTGCATCGCCTCGCGGTGTACGGGTCACGCCTTGCTGTGGCACCAGAATCGCATCCGGCTGGGTGCCTTCATCAATGCGGGCGCGAACAAACATGCCGGGTAACAGCAGATGCTGAGGGTTGGGGAAAATGGCGCGCAGGGTAATCGAGCCGGTACTTTCATCAACCGTGACGTCTGAGAACTGCAGGGTGCCTTTGAGCGGATAGGGTTGTCCATTTTCCATCAGCAGCTCAACGCTGCTGGCGGTATCGCCTTTCTGCAGGCTCGTCTGTTTCAGGCGCATAAAGTCATTACTGGACTGGGTAACATCGACATAAATCGGATCGAGCTGCTGGACCGTGGCCAGCGCCGTGGCTTGCCCGTTCGTCACCAGCGCCCCTTCGGTCACGCTGGATTTCCCGATACGACCATCAACAGGCGAGGTCACTTTGGTATAGGCAAGGTTGATACGTGCGCTTTCAACCCCGGCTTTTGCGGCAACCACGCTGGCATCTGCCTGCTGAGCCGTCGCCACGGCCTGGTCATACTCCTGCTTGCTGACATATTGGGTGCCTACCAGCGGGAGATAACGTTTTACCGTCAGGTGCGCAATATTAGCCGCCGCCTGTGCCTTCGCCAGTTCGCCTTTGGCACTCTCATAGGCTGCCTGATAGGTCGCAGGATCAATCTGATAAAGTGAATCACCCGCTTTTACATCGCTACCTTCCGTGAAGTTACGACGCAGGATAATACCGCTAACCTGCGGGCGAACCTCTGCAACGCGGAACGCATCCGTTCTGCCCGGGAGTTCAGTGGTGACAGCCAGCGGCGCGCTTTTCACAATATGCACGCTGACCTGGGGCGCCTGCGGATGTTGTTGTGGGTTTTCCTGGCCATCGCATCCTGAGAGCAGTACCGCGCAGACAATGAAACCGGCTAAGGGTAAGCGTCTGAAATGATTCGTCATTACTGTTCCTTTAAATACCCATCAACCGATATATGCCGCAAATCGGTAGCTGGGGCAGAGGGATAAAAATAAAATGTAGCTGCGTATAATAATGAGGGTATTTAATGTTTTTTAATTTATAAGTGCGAATGACCGTGCTTGTATAAAAAAATCAGAATCAGACTCGGTCCATTCAGCGATATACTTCAGGCAGATTAATCAGATAAATGGTGTTAATGTCCTTTACTCATTCACCTCGTCTATTTAATTGGTTTGATGTATTTGCATTAATTATAAATTAAAAGGGCTGACTTTTTTTGTGCAAAATTAAAATTGATTTTAGTGAATACTTACATTTTTATGAACGCATTATTATCTTCAAATCCTGTGAGTAACGAGTAGCTGCCTATGGCGCGTAAAAAGAAAGAAGAGGCCCAACAAACCCGGCAGCAGCTGATTGAGGCGGCAATCGGCCAGTTTGCGACGCGTGGCGTAGCCAGCACGACGCTGACGGACATAGCCGATGCCGCAAAGGTGACGCGCGGAGCAATCTATTGGCACTTCACCAGTAAAGCTGAAATATTTAATGCCATCTGGGAACAGCAGCTACCGCTTCGTGACATTATTCGCGACAGGCTTACTCTTTCCGATAGCGACGATCCATTGTTAAAACTTCGTGAGCAATTTATTACTGCGCTGCAATATATTGCCCATGAACCCCGGCAATGTGCGCTTTTACAAATTCTGTATCATAAATGTGAATTTAGCAGCGATATGATCCCAGAGAAAGAGATCAGGAAACGGATTGGATTCAATGATGACACGCTGCGCGCCACGCTGGAGACCTGTATCTCGCGGAATATCATTTCGCCAACAATGAATGTGGATCTCACCTTGATTATCTTCCACGGTTTTTTTAGCGGAATAATTAAAAACTGGTTAATGAATAACGACAGTTTTAATCTTTATCAGCAGGCTCCTGCGCTGGTCGACAGTATACTGGCGACACTCCCTGTCATTCGCGTGTCGCCTGATGATGAGGCCTACAGCTCGGCGCCAGGTAACATTTCCCCTCGGGCGCAAAGTGCTTCTATGGCCTGCGGGCTGGCGGGTTTACCTAACAGATAACCCTGAAGGGTGTTGCAGCCAAGCGCGGTTAAAAAGGCTTGCTGTGCTTCAGTTTCCACTCCTTCAGCCACGACTTTGAGGTTAAGCGTTTTAGCGAGGGCCACAATCGCTGAGACAATAGTGGCATCCTCGCTTTCGCCGCTGAGCTCTTTCACGAACGCCCTGTCGATTTTCAACTCACAGGCCGGTAAGCGCTTGAGGTACAGAAGGCTTGAGTATCCGGTGCCAAAATCATCAATGGAGGCCTTCACGCCCGCATCCGTCAGCTCTGTCAGCACCCTTACGCTCTCGTCCGGGTTGCTCATTGCCGTGGTTTCCGTTACTTCGAGGATCAACATTTCCGGCGGCACGTGGTGAAGTGCCAGACAGTCGAGAACCGTTTTAACCAGCGAAGGCTGTTCAAACTGCAGCGTTGACAGGTTTACCGCCATTGACCAGCTTTGATGCCCCTGAAGATGCCATTCCCGCAGCTGGCGACAGGCTTCATTAATCACCCAGTTGCCAATAGGGACGATCAGCCCCGTTTTTTCCGCTAACGGCAGAAAAAGGTCCGGCGTCAGGAGACCCTGCTTTGGGTGCTGCCAGCGCAATAACGCCTCGAATCCGAGGACAGGACCCGCGGGGGCGTGAAATTTTGGCTGATACAGCAGGCGCAGCTCATGGCGATCGATCGCCATCCACAGATCGTTCATTAGCTGGAGATGGGTCTGCGCCAGGGTGTTCATAGAGGGCTGGAAAAAGTGATAGCCGTTCCGGCCCATATGTTTCGTGTGATACATCGCCGCGTCGGCGTTAAACATCAGCTCGCGCTCGGTTTTGCCGTCGTGAGGATACAGCGCGATACCTATGCTGAGGGTCACCACCAGTTCATAGGGGCCGAGAGTGAACGGACTATCGATCGCGCGCACCAGCGCATTCGCCAGCGATACCGCGTCGTCCGGGCCTTCTCCCTCTGCCAGCAGAACAAACTCATCGCCGCCGATACGTGCAAGGGTGAACTGGCCTTTCAGAAGCTGCAGCAGACGCTGCGTAACGGCGACCAGCAGCCTGTCACCGACATCATGGCCGTAGGCGTCATTGATGGCTTTAAAGCCGTCGAGATCCATAAACATCAGGGCAAAGTGATTCCCTTCCCGATCGGCTTTGCTGATGGCCTGATCGAGTCGGTCTTCCAGCAGGATACGGTTGGGCAGACGCGTCAGGGTATCGTGCAGCGCCAGCTGAGCGAGTTCCCGGTTAGCTTCTGCCAGCGACGAGGCCAGAAGGGCGGTACGAGCCTGAAGGCGGGCATCCAGCATCGACACCAGCAGGGTGATGCCAAGAATAGAGAGCGCGACGACGCTGACCAGCACCGCCAGCCAGCTTCCGTTAATCCCCGCATGGTGAACCATGGTGGACATTGGAAACTGCGCTGCTTTCATTCCGGCATAGTGCATACCGGCAATGGCAATCCCCATCGTGATGGCGGCCCCCATGCGCATCAGCACGACCTGCGCGGCTTCGCGACGCAGGCGGAAGGTCAGCCACAATGCCGCGAGGGAAGCGGCAAGCGCAATGGCGACCGAAATAGCCACCCAGACCTTATCCCAGATAATCCCCGGCATCACTTCCAGCGCCGCCATGCCGGTGTAATGCATCGCGACAATCCCGCTTCCCATCACCAGCGCGCCGGGCAGCAGTCGGCGCAAGCGTAATTGCTCGCAGCTTACGAGCCATAGCGCGAACAGTGACGAACCCACGGCGATGACCATGGATAACACCGTCAGGCTGGCGTTATAGCTCATGCTCATGGAGAGGTCCATCGCCAGCATGCCGATAAAATGCATGGCCCACACGCCAATGCCCATTGCAATACCTCCCCCGGCCAGCCAGACGCGGGCAGCGACGCCCTCGCTTCCGGCGACGCGTGCAGCCATGTTCAGCGCGGTATACGCAGCAAGGATGGCAACAACAAAGGAGAGGACGACAAGGATAGCGTTGTATTGGCTGACCAGCATGGACGGTTCTACTCGAGTGTGGGGTTACGCTAGAGCGGTTGAGAAGGGCGAGACATTATCACCGTCAGGTAATGGCTCAAAGGGATTTAAATCCCCGTTTTTAGTGGGTAATAACGGGGGGGTTGCGTAATCAGGCGATTAGTCGAGCTCTGAGCAGTTCACGAGTTTCAGCGGATTGACGGAGTTCATATTGCGACACTTATCGGTTTCGGTGCTCATCAGTTCAATCCACTGCATCAGGAGTGCATCGAAAACGAGAACGAAGATTGCAAAGACAACCAGCCACCAGTATTTACGAATCATTGTGTCATTCCGCGAGAAGAGCGCCAGTAAGGTGGGGGAAATATACACGAAAAACCGTGGTTGAAAAGCGGGAGAAGCGAAGGTTTACAATGCGTTGACGGAGCGCGCAGGAAATAAAAAAGGCGCTTCCCCATGCCGAAGAGCGCCTTTTTAAACAAGCATTTAACTGATTAGTATCAGTTCATGCCGTACTGTCATATTAGCTGTTTTCATGCTTTAAGGTGATTTTAATATTTATATAATAATCAATGATTTGTTTAAATTCATGCCTGTATATTGTTCCAGTGTTTTTCTTTGTTTATGCTATTATGCAAGCAATTCTGTATAAACATTTGTATAAACACTTTGGGCTGGGTGGTCTATGGCTGGCGAACTTAACAAACTGAGCGACAGGAAGTTAAAGGGATTACATGGCATCCCGGCCAGTAAGATTGAGTTTTATGCTGATGGTGCCGGGTTGAGCGCTAAGGTAACGAAAGCTGGTGGTATTAGCTGGGTGTTTACTTACCGACTCGACGGGCAGAAGCTGCATCGGCTTACTCTGGGGCGCTACCCTGATATGAGTCTCAAAGAGGCCCGTACCTCACGTGATAAATGTCGCCAGTGGTTGGCTTCAGGTAAAGACCCAAAGCACCAGTTGGCGCTAACTACTCAGGAAACGCTTAAACCGGTTACGGTGCAGGAAGCTATCGAATACTGGATACGCGAATATGCGGAAGAAAACCGTGCGAACGTTGAGCGGCATAAAGCGGAGTTGCGCAAACATATTTACCCTTACATTGGGAAAATGGCGCTCGCTGACTGCGAAACCCGATACTGGCTTGACTGTTTTGACAGAATGAAAAAGAAAACGCCAGTTGCAGCGGGTTATGTGTTCCAGATGTGCAAGCAAGCCCTGAAATTCTGCCGGGTTCGTCGCTATGCTGTGAGTACCGCGCTTGAAGATTTAACAATTCCCGATGTCGGTAAAAAACAGGCAAAAAAAGACCGGGTATTAAATGATAAAGAGGCTGGCGATTTATGGGCTGCCATTACCTCTGGCACTTTCTTCATGCCTTACTACACCAGGCTACTGACAATCTTAATGGTGTTTGGGTGCCGAACGCAGGAGGCCAGACTATCAGAGTGGAGTGAATGGGATCTGGATGCCTGGGTCTGGACAGTTCCCAAAGAGCACAGCAAGGGCGGCGAGAAGATTGTAAGACCTGTGCCGGATGCAATGCGCAAATTCGTTGAAATACTGCATGATGAAACGAAACTATCCGGCCTTTTGCTTGGGTCGGTTAAAGGCAGTGAAGCGGTAAGCCAGTGGGGCCGTAGCGTTTATAAAAAGCTGGGGCATTCTGAACCATGGACACTGCACGATCTACGGCGAACCTTAGCAACGCATATGAATAATATGGGTATCGCTCCACATGTTGTGGAACAGCTGCTGGGTCACTCAATGCCGGGAGTCATGGCGATTTATAACCGTAGTTTGTACTTGCCTGAGAAACTGGATGCGTTGAATAAATGGTATGACAGACTTGATATTTTATCTGGCGGGTTCACTAATATTGTTTTGTTGAATAGGGCTGAATGATGACTAGTTTTCTTAAGTTGGGTATTTTCGAGCGTGAAGCCAAAGCCCCAGAGCTAAATATAAAACAACTTGCACTACTAATGTGCGGGGTAGATCCGACAGTTAAAACTGCTGATATCCCTGAGGCGAAAGTTGAAGCTTATAATATATACTATCGACAACTGAGTCGATGGCTATCAGCATCTAAATTATTTCGAGGTGGAAACTCAACAGCCTATCCAGCAGACTATATGTTTGCTCTGGCATATCCTCTTATTGATGAAGATATTACACCACAACCCATAAAAGACAGATGCCTTGCGGCGGTGGCTATAATTGCTAATCAAAACAAGGGAAAAGATCATCTTTATGCTATGGGTGGGGATGAGCTTTTACAGGTCGGAATTGCATTGAAAAGCAGCAAACGCGGCTTGCATCGTAAGGAAGATGAAAAGGAATATAATGATAAATTGATGGGGATGCTGGTCAAGCTTATAGCACATAAGATAGGCCATTCGTTTGGCACCTCTAAAAAACCCAGCATCTCAGCTATTTTAAATGAACTATATAAATTAGCTGATGAGGAAGGTATATCTAAAACTGGATTATCTAAATCAGCAGTATATGAGAAAATCCGTAAGGCATTAAATTCGATTTATTTTACGGAATGAATATTATTTCTCAGTGTCAGTAAGTATTATTTATGTTTCATGTAAAAATACTAATTAATTATATTTGTTGAAGCTTTTGGCGATTCTATGATCGCCAAGGAGATTCAATTGTTATATTTGATGTGTATTGCAGTTACATTCAACAGCATTCAACAGCATTCAACAGCATTCAACAGCATTCAACAGCATTCAACAGCATTCAACAGCATTCAACGACACGTAACGACACGTAACGTCACCCAACAGTACCCAACAGTACCTAACAGTACCTAACAATACCTCGCTCCATCCACGGTCCCTACTAGGTCATTACTTGCTAACTTTTTCCATCTTTGTTCATGGTTATTCATCACTGTTCATCAACGTTCATCATTGTTCATCTTTGTTATGAACAATCCAAGGTGAATCAAAACGTTAAAGAACGGTGCTCTTCGGTGAGTTATTGAAATTCATAATTTTTTCTCTCGACATGGCCGTTGAAATTACTGTGGAAATTGTTTTAAACAGGGGAGCGTTATCTTGATGGAATTTCTATCTTTCAGTGGAATTGCGTGTTCTTTTAAAGGATTCCAGAATCAATGGAAATGCTGGTCGTTTATCCACTAATCTCTTCGCATAACATTGAAACAGTGGAGGCAGCATGCAAAATATAACCTTTACCCCGCCAAATCCTGAACAGCGCCGCACCCTTTTAGAAGAGTACGGCTTTAAGTTTGATCGCCGAATCCGCGAAGATGAATGCAGCGAGATCACCAGTCTTTCCCGTTCGAGCCGCTGGAAGATGGAACAGCAGGGGCGCTTCCCGCCGCGCTGTCACTTTGGCCGCAACAGCTGTGCCTGGCTTCTTTCTGATGTTCTCTGGTGGGTTCGTAATCCGCCTGCCGTTGAAAACGTCAATAACCCATACAGCCGTAAATCTGCTTAATTAAACACAGGTAATCAGAGATGAAAAAGATTAATGCCCTCAAAGGGCAGGGATTCGCTCACCCTGTAGCCAGCCAGCAAGATATTTCAGCAAATCGTAAACAGGTTATTTCCGGTGACTGGTCGCCCATTAATCGCGGCGAATTTACGCTTGCCGAGCTGGGGTTGCGCCACAACGGTAACGGGCTGGTGTGGCTGCGTTCCGGCGTGTCCGTGCATGAGGCAGACCATGATGCAGGGATAAGCGGCAAAGACAAGACCAAAGGAAGCGTTAATGGTCTTCCTTTTGAATTTGTCAGCCAGTGGCAGGAATACCCGACTAAACGCAGCTTTGCCGTTTCAGTATCTACGGAACTACGCCGCCAGTATTACCCGGACGATGCCGGATTCAGCAAGGCAATGCGTGAGGCTGGTTATGTTCCGGTGCGTACCCGCAGATTGACGGGGAAAGATGCCCGCTTCTGGCTGTACCGTGTAACGGGTAATGATAAGGGGGTTGTCGCAGTAGAATCCGCGCCACTCAAGGCTTCCGCGCCAGTTGTCCAGACCATATCTAAGCCTCATCCGTGGTTTAAGCGTGTGGCACTCGATGGTAAATGGCAGTACGTCTACGCAGATCACATCCGCTTTCTGACGAAAAAGCGTCACCGCATCGATGGCGTTCGGGTTCAGGGGTATACCGCTGGCGGGCTGAAAGTGGAGGCTATTGTATGACAGGCAAAACAAAGGCGGCCATGCCGGGCCGCCAGTGCAATACCGCTTTACTGAAACATCGCCAGATTACCAGGCTTGCCGCTGGTGGTCAAACTTTGTGCGTCAGTACCACTGACCCGCAAATCAACTGCGTACGTTTCACGTACGGACATCGAGATAAACACGAACAGTATTCGGGTTCAGTGCAAAACAACGTTAAACGTGGTTCAGAGGTTCCGACGAATAACGTAGAGAGCTGCGAAGATAACCAACCCTCTTTAAGAGGGGAGCCTCTGCACAACTCACTAAGAGTTGCGCAAAACAGACCCTTTTTAAGAGGGGCAGTTCACAGCATTACGGGGAGTAACCCTGTTCAGCCTTTTGGCTCGATGCCTCTTGTGATGAGCTCACGGCGGGCAAGTTCTTTCAGCCAATTAGCAAGGCTGGTTCCATCTCGATCCGCTTCTGCTTCAAGCTGCGCTTTTAGTTCAGGGCTAATGCGCATATGGAAAGGAGGAGATTTACCCGCACCGCGAGGCTGGCTATCACGGACAATAATCTCTTTTTCTGTTGACATGTGTACACCTATAGTTCTATCGTTAATCTCGTTAGGTGTACACACTAACATGTGCATCTCTAAAAATACAACGCCCCCGAACGGTATTACCAGTACCGAACGAGGGCTAACCACCACCGTTAGCTTAGATAACGAGGCAGCTATGAAAGATCATATCACACACCCGCAAGGGCGGAAGTCCTACATCTGGCGTTTTCTTGCCCTGAGCGCCATCGGGCGCAACGTCATTCACATCACCGCTACCACTGAGCGCGAAGCCCGTGAGCAATCACCGGCTGACTGCGTGATGGTATTCGCTGGCCGTCTGCCAGTTCGGGAGGTGCGCCATGCGTGAGCCAATCAGCTTAGACCAGGCAGAATACAAATCAGCGCTGGCCGCTTCACTCTTTGAAACCATTCTGGAAAAAGCCTGTGCTGAGTGTTCGGAAACCCTGCTGAACCATATCTCACTGGCATGTGACCTTAATCAGGAAATCCACCGGGCATTAATCGCCGAGCTGGGTATGGGAGATGCGAAATGAGACAGGTTCCTTTTGAAGTCCTGAAGCTCGCCGAAGACGCACTGGCATACAGCAATCAGGCTCTGGCTATGCTGGAAATCTGGATGGACTCCCTCGGCGAAGGTGATGAACACGAGTCTAACTGTGTGGCCGCCATTTTCAGCCTGGTGCATGAGTCAAAAGATCGTCTGCAGAAAGCGCGGGAGGCTTACAGTGAAAAACGCGCCTAACGTGAAAACCCTCCCACGCGACAAAATGGAGGAGGCAATCATCTTTGCTGGAACGGGAGCATGGAAAGCCGCTCAGGATTACCAGAAAGGGAAGGGCGAGCATGGAGACGATGTTCCACCTGTGGTTCTGGATCACACCCAACTGGCCGAATTGCCCCACCTGCGCATTGTTGATAAAGGGCGGCGGTTTGCCCGTGTCTGTCAGGCCGGACTTATCGAGCAAAACCAAATCAGCATGATTGCCAATAAGCTGT
The DNA here is from genome assembly GCF_045257065.1 of Enterobacter sp. PP-008-ECC_S150. Classification (NCBI taxonomy): domain Bacteria; kingdom Pseudomonadati; phylum Pseudomonadota; class Gammaproteobacteria; order Enterobacterales; family Enterobacteriaceae; genus Enterobacter; species Enterobacter sp. PP-008-ECC_S150. Next base: position 18,708 of record NZ_JBJHHG010000040.1, read on the forward strand.
GCGAGGCTGGCGTTACCAATGCTGAGTTTATCAATGAAAAAGGCGAGAAAGAGGACTGGACGCCATTGATGAAACGTCTGGAAGACGAGCCCCTTATGGTGACTACGAGGGGAAGTGCTACGCCAGCGCTTAACCAGATGGGAGCCAGCCAGCGCGGGGAGGTTTTGCTTGCTCATTACGATGGCAATCTGGCTATTCATGCCGACTCTGACACTGTTCACCACTATACGGGCGTTATATGGGTGCCGCTGCCGGATAAGGAGCTGCAACGTGAAATGGCGCAGGTCTATATTGAAGCTGAGGTGGCTTACTCGCAGAACGCGATTAAAGCGGCAGTCGATACGATGAAGTTGGGGCTTCCGGTAATGGGTAACACTGCCCGGAATCTTATTGGATTCAGCAACGGTGTTTTTGATACCCGGTTAGGCCAATTTCGCCCACATGATAAAAATGACTGGCTTATCGTTGCGAGTGATCTGCCATTCAGCGAACCAGCAGAAGGTGAGACTCTGGCAACCCATGCGCCAAACTTCTGGAAATGGCTCCGCCGTTCTGTAGCGAATAATGACCGTAAAGCCGATCGTGTATTGTCTGCGCTGTTTATGGTGCTGGCGAACCGTTACGACTGGCAGTTGTTCCTTGAAGTAACGGGGCCGGGTGGAAGCGGTAAAAGCGTTATGGCGGAGATCTGCACGATGCTGGCCGGCAAGGCCAATACGGTATCGGCGAGCATGGCGGCGCTGGAAAACCCAAGGGAAAGGGCGCTGGTAGTGGGCTATTCGCTGATTATCATGCCGGATATGACCCGGTACGCTGGCGACGGCGCAGGGATTAAAGCTATCACTGGCGGGGATAAGGTGGCTATCGACCCAAAACACAAAGCGCCATATTCAACCCGTATTCCTGCGGTGGTGCTTGCCGTCAATAACAATGCCATGTCGTTCAGCGACCGAAGCGGTGGTATTTCCCGCCGGCGGGTTATTTTTAACTTCTCAGAGGTGGTACCGGAAAACGAACGTGACCCTATGCTGGCCGAGAAGATTGAAGGTGAGCTGGCCGTTATCATTCGCCACCTGCTTACTCGCTTTTCCAGACAGGACGAGGCCAAACAGCTTTTGCATGAGCAGCAGAAATCAGAAGAGGCGCTGGCCATCAAACGTGAAGGGGATTCACTGGTGGACTTTTGCGGCTACCTGATGGCTTCGGTCGTATGTGATGGCATGTTTATCGGGAACGCCGAAATCGTGCCGTTCAGCCCGCGCCGTTATCTGTATCACGCTTACCTGGCTTATATGCGGGCTAATGGTCTGAGCAAGCCGGTGTCGCTGATGAGGTTCGGTACGGATATGCCAGGCGCAATGGCTGAATACGGTAAAGAGTACCAGAAGCGCAAAACGAAACATGGCATAAGATCAAACGTCACACTTCACGACGACTCAGAAGACTGGATGCCTATGTGGAATGATACATCTCACAATACCGGAGAAAATCAAAAGTAATGGGAAAAGTGTTCACCACTATTCACCTTTGGTGAAATCATTTATATAACAGATAGTTAATGGGTGAACACTTTTTATTGAAGTGTTCACCAAGTATTCACCTGTTCACCTTTAAAGAGCTTTTCTTTTAAAAGGTGAAGGGTTAGGGTGAACACTAGTGAATACTTAAAATTTTAGTCTTCACCCTGTAACCGAATGAATTTAAATAGAAAAAATGCAAAGGTGAACAGGTGAACACTTAAACGCATATTTTTAAATTTTAAAGGAGGGGCTACATGCCAATCACTAATGAGGAACGCAGGGAACACCTGGAAAAGTTAGGTTTAACCAGTCTTGATACGATGCACACTGCCGATTACCGTAAAGCCCTTGAAGAGGAAGCGTTCTTTTGGGATGACCCACACGGTTTTGTGATGCACACGCTTTCCGGAGAACGACTCGTTACGAATACAGAACAGCTTGATGCCTTGCTGGAGCATCTAGAAGGATACCGGGCTCTATTGCCTGCCCCTCCAGAATGGATGAGTGAGAAATAGCAGCCTTAAGCATATGCAGTGTTGTTCTGTGCTTTGATGATTGATTTATGTTGTTCTTGAGTTATCTTAAGGGCTGGGATTTACAATTTAAATTCATGTTGAATTATTAGCATTCTATTGAAAGAAATTAAGGATCTTAGATGACTACACAAGAACCTACAACATACAAAAGAAGAACTGTTCATTATAAAAGGGCGGTGATTGGTGGTTCAAAGCAATATCTGCAATCTATTTTAGAGGAAGCCTTGGGTGAAGGCGGTGCTTATGAATTAGCATCTAGTAGAAAAGAGCAAATAGACCCTAATGATCCATCTGCTGGATTTCACCTCATTAATAAAAGCCAGCATTACGAAAGTATTTTTTTCGGGCAGTTTTTACTCTTCGAGCCCGGCAAAACCCAAGCAACTATAACGATGGAAGATAATGCCCAGTCTTATAAAATAGATCCTATAACAACCGCATCGCTTAAGAAGCGTAAAGGCGATAAAGGGACGGAAAAAGAGTTTGTAGAATCTATTCTTTATTTTGGGGTTTATAAGAATCATGTCTTAATTGTCCAATCTGCCGCATTGAGAACAAAAGAGTTTGAACAGCATGTAAATAATCTGTTTGCCAATAACACATTATCTACAACAGGCGTTACTTCTATAATCTTTAAGGACAAGCCTGCAAACTCGATAGTGAAAAGATTAGAGGAATCTCCGGTTAAGAGTGTGGTGTTAGGGCGTTCTCCTATAGAAAGTGAACAATTACAGCTCAATCCCAAAAGAGATAAAGAAGCGGCAAAAAGGGAAATTCAGCGTCTCGAATCTAAAACAGTACAATTTAAGCCTGCAGGAATAGGAACTAAAATTCTCGATACAGTGCTGGGCGATGGTTGGGCTAGTAAATTAGACCTAGATGATTCCCTGGATGAAGCGAATCTTAATGTTAAACTTGAGATAAGCTATAATCGAACTACCACAGGCAGCGGTCAGTTCGTGCTGGATACTATAGCCAGTTCCTTGCGAGATCTTGATAATGATAGCGTTAGGGTAGAGCTTAAAAATGGTGGAGTTATAACGGGTAAAGAACTGAAACTTTCCGATTCTCTAAATGTCCAAGTTCATGAAGGTTTGTTGTCAGAAGATGACTTATATCTTAAAATGTTTAAATGGTTGTCTGCAAACATACTTAATGGAGAGATAGACAACAGGGGGTAATATGAAGGTGTTAAGTACATTTATATTCACTATCCTGTCTTTTTTGATAGGAGCATTGTGTCTATTTGGCCTTATCCATCATTTTGGTGTGGATAAGTTGACTGCGCCTTCCCCAATAATTGCAGTTTTAGTCCTTCCTTTAGCTTACTGCTTGCAAGCAATTTATAAATTAAGCGATTTGAAAGAAAGCCAGCAATTAAATGGCGATGAAGCTAGACGGCTTTTTTATATAGTTGATTTGAAACGGGGTAGGCTATTTACATGTATAGTTTTTTATTTTCTGTCAGCGATCTTTGTGGGCATATCTATGATGATTGGCGACGGTGGGCAATTATTTAAAAAAATAACCCTCATAATATCTGGTGGGCTGCTTGGGGTTACAGTTTTTACAATCTTTATCATTTATTCATTGATGAACGAAGTTACGAATTTCAAAGCTAAATTAGTTCGTCGTGAACAGGATGAGAAACACCGTAAAATGTAACTTACAGAAGATTTGTAAATTATTTGTACTCGTGTTTATCCATGATTGCCCCTGTCTCTGAGTGGGGTTTTCTTTATATTTCTCATGTATATCTTGAAGAGTGGCACTCAGACGTGAGCCGCCACTGGCCGTTAAGTCAAGCTGTAGCGAGTACAGCCTGCGAGAGGCAGAAAAAGATTTAACGGCCTCCCCTCCAAG
>NZ_JBJHHG010000041.1:0-12841 GCF_045257065.1 Enterobacter sp. PP-008-ECC_S150
TCAAGGCGCGGGAATAAAATCCCATTCAGACGCCGGATAGATTCAAGCAAGCCAACTTGTCGTCAAAATCGGTGTTGCAAAAACGGGAGTGACCATAGATTCCGTTTTCTGAGACGACCCCGATCAGTATTACGTTATCCCACTCCAGCCCCTTGGAACCATGCAGTGTGGAAAGGATGAAGGGATCGCAGTCAGTAGCAGCCTCGCCTGGATTCAAGATAAGGTTTAAAAACGTGCGGGAATCGATCTTACTGGAGTCAAGTAGCTCCCCGATCCTCACGACCCCTCGTTGCTGGTCGTTCGATCCAGTGCGAGTTACACCCTCAGAGCCAACACTATCAATGAAACCCTCCATACTCAGGCGTCGTAACACATCGATAGCAGGCGTTTCCTCTCCGTCTTTCTGGCAGATAGTGGCGAGCCTGCCCAGCCGATCTTTTTGGTATTGTGCGCCCTCGAATAACTGACCTAGAGCAGACCATAGGTCGGCGTGCGGAGCCATCAATCCACTGAGCGCCGCTTTGAATTGCCCTTTCTGCCATCTAAAACCAGCCTCCTTCAGAAAGCCGTAAACAATCGCTTGTTTGTTGGGATGGTTTTCCAGTAGCCGCAGATCGCCGTACACAGACAGCAAGACGCCAACTACCAGTATCCCGATTTCGGTGCGGGTGTGTAATGCGCTTGAACCATTGAGGTAGCGATAAGGTAGCCCACACAGGCGTAAAGCAATTTCCGCCTCAGCAAGGTTCGCCTTAGTGCGGGACAATATGGCTTGTGTTCCACTGCTCACCGAGAGGTTTGATAGCACCTTGGATAGGCAGTTATCAAAGTGCAATCTGACCTCTGTTTTGGGGGTGCTAGGATGACTGACACAAAGCTTGGTCAGCTTTGTAGAGTTGCGCCGAATTACCGAGTTAGCCATCAAGGAAAGCTCATGGCCAAATCTGAACGTGCATGACAGTTGAAACACCTTCGTATTCGGGTAGTGCCTTTCAAACAGTCCGCCGATAAAGTCTGGTCGAGCACCACGCCACTCATAAATACACTGGTTAACATCACCAACAGCCATAACCGACGTATCCGACTTAGATAGCAAGCGGGTCATGTCATGCTGTATCAGGTTAACGTCCTGATATTCATCAACAATGATGTGCTTGAAGTGGGCACCAAGGCTGCTGTCATTACGCAACAGTGCGACAGCCTCAATCAAACAGTCATCAAAGGTTCGCAGACTGTTTTCCTCCAGCAGCTCACAATAGCGGCCATAGGCGTGAATAAACTCCCGTTTGATGTTGCTGAACGTTGGATCATTGGCAGCATCAACAGGAGTTACGGCCGCCGCCCGGCAGCGAGCAATAAACAGCTCGAAGTTTTCAATTTCATTGGGGTCAATATAATTCGCCTCATGGTCAAAGCCATAGCGGTAGGCTTGCTTTACCAGTTGCTCATAGCGGTAGTCGCTTGGAGTAATGAGGTCTTTCTTCTTGATTATCTGTTGGCGTTCTCCGTAACCAACAATCTTTAAGGCCAAGCTGTGGAACGTGCGGATTTCTGGAATCACGCTCGACATCAGTGCCGTCTTCAAGTTCTCCGTGAAGCTCACCTGCGCCGACTTGTTGTACATCAGGATCAGAATGGAGCGAGGATCAGTTCCCGTCTTGACCAGCCGCTCAACGCGCTTTACAAGTGTGGTTGTTTTCCCGCTACCAGGTACGGCTTTTACCAACGCATGTCCGGTGTCATGGCTGACAATACTTTTCTGCTCCCAAGTCAGTCTTTTGGTCATGCCTTAACCTTGTAATTGGCGCACTGACGGGCCTCGGTGTAGGGAACGATCTTTGCCTTACTGTGACATTGCAGATAGCCATCCTCCCATCGGCCTGCTTGCTCGCACATAATGCAGTTGGGAAATAGTGAATGAGGATCGGCGTGACGGATAAAAGCTCGTAAGTTATCAGCCAGCTCAGCGGCCCCTAACGATCTAGGCCATGTGTTCACGTCAGAATTGATTGTTAAATCCACTTCAGCGAGCGGCATCGTTTGTTCGTTGAGTCGGCCGGAACCACTTAAACTCCAGACAGACATATCCACGTTACCTACTGAGCAGACGCCGCTACAGGTGTCCACAGATTGAAACGGGGGAAGCCAGTTGAATACTCTCAGGATCTTCTCCTTGATCGAGTAGGCCCCGGTAAGCAACATCTGAATATCAGAGGCAGATTGGACCTTAAACTCAAGAATCGGGATACCGGCTTCGATCTTGTCTTGAGAGCAGGGGTGTGTGACACAAATCTCTACGTAGCAACGCCTTTCGCCAGTCGTATCATACAACATCACGTCTGGTCGCAGCCCTGTGACCTTATCGTGTTTTTCCAGCTCTGCCTGATCGAAAAATTGAGTCAAGTTGTAGCGTGCAGGCACGGATTTTACGCACTGACGTGCTTCGTCTCTAACCAAGGCTAAACGAGAACCATTACAGGCAACCCGGCGCTCCAGCTCAAGGCTAATAGGCATTTCACGGCTGAGAGCTTGTTGGTAGCGATAGAAGAATGCTTCTTTGCCGCACTTGTGAAGATAGGTTTCAAGGGCACAGCATTCTTCCGAATGGCGAAAGTGCTTAGCGTTGAACTCGCCCATTACCGGGGTCAGGGGGCTCTTACAACCTGGGCAGGTGTAAGTATGTGAGCGCAGGGCAGCGCCAATGTGCGTGAGGGTGCCCTCGCCGTCTAGCGCGTAAGCGTATTGTATTGAGCTGGATTGAGTTGTCATGACTGCGTATCCTCCCAAAAAAATCCAGCTAAGAACAGACCTTACGGCAGGCAAATGGTAAGTAGTGCTTCTTGAAGCAGTCGAGTGTACAGCGGCTCAGTGAAAAAGCTAATCGCCCGCTCAACAACCTAGTGATACTGGTGCAGATTCGACAATGAGTTAATGCCCGGAGAGCATCTGCAAGACTTCTAGCTGGAAGGCATTCCAACCAGCCCTCGCTTCTGAAAAGCCGTCAGGAAACGGTAAAATCCAACCAAGTGAGCAACTTCACTTGATCAAAGATCTAAGGCTAGAATGATGGAATTCCAACCTTAGTTTGCAAATAGCCTAAACATATAACTTCCTCTGAGGATTTAAAAGAATTCTCAGATGTCTTGAAAGCTACTTTTTAAACTTTCTCATTCTGAGAAGCATATTTAATTTTGCTGCGTCTGCTCGTGCTGCTGCTACAGAAAGGGCTTTATGCAGTGAAACTACCACGACAAACAAACAGAACATCGACCAGAATCCATCCATTTCGTTTACCTAATCGTTGAGGTTTTTATTCGGGATATCTGGCTAAATAGGACTACACAGATACCCAGTTAAACCCCCCGCTTACATAACACTCCGGTTCCTCACCAGACGTTTTATTCTATCGCGGTCTGTGGTTATCAGAAGCTGCATAAACCGGTTATTTAGTCCGTTACGCGAAAATTATTGAGGATCCGGGCTGTTAAACTGTTCTTCCTCTTTCGCTTCCGGAGAAAAGGGGAGGTGTCACCCTGCGGCCGGGTAGTGAAAGGGATTTGACGTAATTCAGGCGAAGGGCGAACAAGACCGCAAAGGACGCCCGGGCGACCGGATACCTGCCGGGTTGTGCGAAGTAAAAACCGGAAGCAGTGATAACACAAACAGGCCCCTACAGCGTAAGGATTGTGATGGACGATAAAGAGCAATTTACGAATCTTGTGGCAAAGCATGCCTCCGGACTCACCGAAGAGCAGCTGGCCGGTTACGATGCCTGTTCCCTGGATGGTGAATGCGTCACGCCTTCATACGAGGTTTTCCGGGGGTATCGTACCCGCCATACCCTGGATGAATTTCTGGAGATGGCCATATCGCTGAATGCCATCCACCCGGATGAATATTTAACGGATATGCTGCTTAAGCCTCATGAGGTGATCGGCGCTCTGGCCGATGAAGGCGACCAGCTGAACAACGCCACCCCGGTTTATTTCTTCCCGGATACCGGCGTCTATGCAGCGGCCGTCAGTGAAACCCGGGTGCTCGATGCCTGGCTTTGCTGGCCATGCTACCCGGCGAACTGGTAACGCGGCCGTTGGAATTGCACCGGCAGGATACGAATTTAACCGACCCCGTGGCGGGAAGGTTATCACAATTGCATGTCCTCATCCCTCAAGCCCCCTGCCAGGCCCTAACGTGCTGTCAGGCTTCGCCTGATTCCCGATCTGCGCCGGTACTTCAGCCGATAACTTTTTGTTTTCTTTTTATTTTCTCCCCATTTCCTCAAAGTTCGCGGGCGGCGTGGACAGGGCACCATTGCCGCATGTGGGGTCTTAATAAGGGCAGGGTGGTCAGGTTTGCTCGATGCCGGGGGTAGGCCCTACCCTTTATGGGATGAGGACATGCAATTCACTAAATTAATCGACAGCACCGGTGGTGACTTATCTGTAACGGGTCAGTTTTGATACGGGGAATGTTTCAGGGTTAAGATCTGGAATCATAAAAATATACGCTCCCGTTCAGGACATACGACTTGAAATGGATAATGCCATTAAAGGAATTCCAGCCTTTCGTCGATAACAGTTTCTGACCATCGCCATAACCATGTCATGGAGGAGACTAACCGTGTTTCAGAGGTGAGCTGGTGCCTGGCAAAACATACAAACTCAAATATCAGGAAGCGAGTTTAGTTGTTTATAACATGCAGCCGTGTAACTGATTAGGTACCGGCAAAAGGAGGAAATAATGTTTGAAAACTACGTTTGTAAAATCTATGTAAGCAATGATCCTCATTTTAGTAGCCATCTCGAAGCAACTGCGTTTGGTTTCGATAATGGTCAGCAGCAAAAGATTCTCACCGCAGCCCATGTTGTTACCAATGCTCTTGGAAAAATTTATCCCGTCAGCAATACACTTAAACTTTACGTCAAATTTCTTAACCATCAAGGACTGGTGAACGAAGAGCCTGTTCTAGTCGATTTCATTCTCAATGAGGCTAATGACAGGGCAGACTTTAAAGACGGCATTCCGTTTGTTGACAGTGCAGAAATCGTATTACCAGCTGGAATACAACAGCCTGTAAGTAGTTACTTTAAGGTCCTGGCTCCCGCAGCTGGCATGGGTACATTGGGTGTCGGATATCCAATGAATGAGACAACAATTTCGACATTCCCTGGTGAAGTTTCAGGCATTTGGCCTTTAAATTGCTCAAATCATTCTCCCCAACATCTCACAACTCGCTTTGTAATAGCACATTTCAACACCGATGGTTGCTCTGGTGGACCCTATGTCGTCTCCGAGAATGACGAGCATTTTGTCATTGGAAGTCTGGTTGGAATAATGTCTGGAACCTGCCCAGATTCAAATCCACACATGTCTGTTCAGTCCGCTACTGATTTTTAGCAAAGTCAGTTCCAAAATGACGCTGGCACGATAGTTATTTTGGGTCTGCCCGATATGGCGTCTGCCCTTACTAACAGCAACAGCATTGAAACTGACAAACATGAACTCGAAAGTGCCACAATAGTAAGTCATGATTTCTTCATCACTTTTATGGTGCTCTTTTTCACCTATCACACAGCAAGTTATGAATACGAGGCCTGTAATGGACGCTACCGAAACTGAAGAGCTCGAAAAAATTCGCAAGAAGGCAATGGATGAAGTTACAAGTGCTCTTCAGGCGCTTGAAAATAAGTTCCCGGGTATTACTGAGGGCGCAGCAGCTTTGGCGGGGTCAGGCGTAGGCGCAGCGGCTTCCTTCGGTGCTCTCTATACGCTTGGTACAACGGGAGTGTCAGCAGCAGGCATAACCTCCGGGCTCGCTACAGCAGGGTCTATCGTCGGTGGCGGTATGGTTGCAGGCATTGCGGTATTGGCCGCACCTGTAGCTGTGTTAGGGATTGGCGGGTACGCGATAGTGAAACACAAAAAAAATGCGAAACTGACAGCCGCCCTTAGTCAGGCCATCCAAAAGCTCTACGAAGTTCAGGAAAGGTTGATGTCGAATGCGGAATATTTTAAGGCAGAAATTGCTGGCATCAAGGCAACAATCGACATGCTTACTAAGAAAGCTCCAAAAGGTAGCCTGGTCGCGGTGAGGTAAACACATGAGTCAGTCTCCTTATGATGATGAGTTCAGGGCCATCCGTTATATTCAGCTCCGTGGTCAGGATATCGCGAACGCTCACGAGACAATTAACAGTGATATAGAGAGCCTTAAGGCACAGTTGACCGGGCTAATCAGCGGCACTGAACTTGATGAAGCGGAGCATCTGGCGCTTAAAGAACATCATCTGCGAGAAATGACCCCTTCAGATACTGCCATGCATTCTACTGGTCTCAAGACTATATATAGCGAGGCTAACCAGCGTGTATGCGGTGATATTGGACTGGCCACAATACTCTCCACGGATGACTTGGCTGTTGTAGATGCCCGGATCCAGAATCATATTAAAGAATTTAATGATCGCTACGCACTCGACGCCTGGGATTATGCTATTGCCTGCGGATGCGGGCTCATAGCATCCATGCTGGATTTACTTTGCGTCAGAGCCCCGCCAAAACCTACGGTGAGCTTTACGGCAGAAGTGGATGGTATTTTCAATAAACAGGTGCAGAAAGCCTTCAATGCCATTTTGCCGGAGGACCTGAGTACAAAACTCTCAGATTTGTTCCCTATAGGGGCACCAGACAGTTCGATCAGCAGCGATTTAGTGGGTGCGGCCGGTGGCGTTTTGTCTCCCACAAATCACCGCTTAAGAGCTTTGTCACACGATCCCGTACTGGGCATTATTTTCGGTATAAAGGATATGCTGAACGGGACCTGTACGGTGGTTCAGAATGGACAGATCGTGGTTTATCCTTCCAGTAAAGGCGTTACAGACGAAACCAATATTTTCAGGCTCATCGCCAGAATGTTTGGACACCTGGCATCGGATGTTAATGCCCCCTCAGCAAAAGGAAACCGTGGCATGGGGTTACCGGCTCCTTTTATGGGGCTACTTCGTATGCTTGAGGGGATCCCTGTGGGGAGTTCTAACTTCGGCAAACAAATAGAGTACATGTATGTCAACGGGTATGACTTTCGTCAGTTTATCGTGACAAGTATTCCGATGAGCATAATGGAAGTTTTGATGCGGGTTTTCTATGTGGCGAAACAGGTATCGCTGGGAAAAGGAGCTTTTGGGGAGACCTTACTGGATACCATGCCGTTGCGGCTAAATCCACGCTTCCGGATGATGCTTGCCCTGGGTTATGGAACTTCCAGTGCTGTTAACGCAGGTAAAATGTATATCACCGGCAATATTCTCAATGCGAATTACGCCTCCTGGATGGGGTTGGCCTGGAATGGTTTTCACTCACTCAAGTGGTCCCTTTATCAGCGACACTTAAAGCTTTGGGCCGGTATTGAAAAGGCAGAACTGGAACGGCTTCAGAACAATATAGACAGCATCGAGGCATTGACCATCAGAGCAGGAAACTTGCCAGTCAAGTAACATTCACCGGAGCACCTCCGGAACCCCATAGCCCACCAGCTGCTAAAAATGTCTGCCTTTGCTTTTAATACTCTCTCTGCCTCCTCCCCGAGGCAGAGAGTAGCTCGTAGTTATTTATACAGCTCACAACAGGGCCATAAGATACTCCGCTTCTCGTTTACCGATGATCCTGATCTGTCAGCTCTCTTACCGGATGCTGTACGAGCGTAACGGCTTATTATTGATAGTTCTCTCATATCAAACCTCATAAAGATTTATGCTGCCACTTAGTAACAGCCTAAAGGTTGTACTCTCTATTTAACAGCTTTTAGGCTGTTAATTTGATATTACAGCTTTTAGGGTGTATGTTTAGAAAACAGCGTACAAGGTGTATCAGAGGAACTACTGAGGCCAGCTTATGATCAATAATGATTACCCGTTAAACACGCTCAACCAGTTGCGTCCCTTGCTCATTGGTTTTCGCAAGGCGAATGGCCTGACGCAAAAAGACCTGTCCGAAAGGTTAGGGGTCACTCAACAGACATACTCACGTCTGGAAGCCAACCCTGCCAGTGCGAGCATTGAACGGCTATTCAAGGTGTTTTCTATCCTGGGCGTAAAAATCAGCTTCTCCTCGACAACCGCCTCTTCAGAGGGGAAGCAGACGGAAGAAATGCTTAAATCAAACTCACCTGCACGACAGGAGAAATGGTAACGATATGAGCCGGAAACAGCAGCGTCTGGCAATCTGGATGAACGGAATCAAAGTCGGATACTGGGAAAAAAGTAAAGGGGTAGACAGCTTACAATACCTTCCTGACTGGAGTGCAGACGAACAGGGAAGGCCGCTGTCATTGTCCCTTCCTTTTACTCCCGGGAACCAGGTCTGGCGTGGAAATGTGGTACGTGACTATTTTGATAATTTACTCCCGGACAGCGAAGGCATACGCAGACGTCTGGCAATGCGTTACAAGGCCGATAGCCTGGAGCCTTTTGATCTTCTGACGGAGCTGGGAAAAGACTGCGTGGGCGCGATACAGCTGCTTCATGACGGAGATGAACCCACAGATTTATATTCCGTGAAGTATCACCCGCTTACTGAATCAGAAATTGCGGCAACTTTGCGTAATACCACGGAGACATTGCTACCGGGCAGGCCAGAAGATAACGACGACTTACGTTTATCTATTGCCGGTGCTCAGGAGAAAACAGCCCTACTGTGGCATGAAGATCGGTGGTGTATGCCGGAGGGTAATACACCAACGACGCATATATTCAAGCTACCGCTCGGACTTGTGGGGAACATGAAAGCCGACATGCGCTCGTCGGTTGAAAATGAATGGCTCTGCTCGGTACTTCTCGAACAGTACGGGCTCCCCGTGGCAAGAACGCAGATTGCTCACTTTGAAGATCAGAAAGCGCTGGTGGTAGAACGTTTTGACCGAAAATGGTCAGGAAACGGACAATGGATCATTCGTTTACCCCAGGAGGATATGTGTCAGGCCCTGGGCATTTCGCCATTACGAAAATATCAGGCGGACGGCGGGCCAGGTATATCGGAAATTATGGAAGTTCTGAGTAATTCAGACCGTGCTGAGCGTGACAAAGCGCAGTTTTTTATGACGCAGATAGTTTTCTGGATGATGGCCGCAACAGATGGCCACGCTAAAAATTTCAGTATTTCTATTGGGCCACAGGGACGTTATCACCTTACACCACTCTATGATGTGTTGTCGGCATGGCCGGTGATCGGTCATGGGAACAATCAGATATCCTGGCAGAAGTGCAAACTGGCGATGGCCGTACGTGGCAGTAGCAACTATTACCAGATATATCGAATACAACGACGCCACTGGATCAGGCATGGTGAGATAACCGGCCTGAGTAAACAGCAGACAGAGGCGATGATAGAGGAAATCATCGCCAGAACCCCGGGTGTCATTGAACGTGTTAGCGGGCTTCTTCCGGACCAGTTCCCCCAGCAGCTTGCGGAAAGTATTTTTGATGGAATGAGGCAGCAATGCAGGCGCCTGGCTGAGAAATGACAGCCGCAATTTATAGTGTGCATGTTTTCAGAATAGCTGATGTAAGCGTGAGGATTCAGTATGACTGAAGAACAAAAAAGAATAGAGCGGGCTATTGAGTTGGCTTGTCGTTACGGCGGAACCGATGAAATGCATCATCTGCAATGGGTCGTGGATCAGATGGTAAGAGAACTTGCTGGAGAACGTTATGCACAGATTGTAGCAGATGCCACCAGCGGAGAAGATGGGCCTGATACTTACAAATGGAGTGTTGGGATCGCGCCTTAGCATCTGTCAGTCTGGGGATGAAAACGTACTTAACATCCAGCGAATTCCCAGACTTCACATTAAGACTAGAGTAACGGCCGCAATCACGTGAGAGAAAAAAATGGCAATTTTAGCAATCATTGCAGTTATCGCCCTGGGTGGGTACGCCTGCGGGTTTATTAAAGCCCGTGAGCTGAGCGCTTTGCGTAAAGAAATGAAACTATACGTGGATCGCATGGAAGCGGCGGAGCTGGACTTACACGCAATCAGAAGTGTAGCGGAGCACCGGTTGCACGGTGCAGGTAAACAGTTTGCCGACCTTTACAGCCGTATCGACGGTGCAACTGTGACGCTGACACCCGAAGATCAGCTGTTACTGGCAACGATGCCATTTAATATTCAGGATGTAGAAGACATCGTAAACGAGCGCGGTCCAAAGACAATTAGCGGCCGTCCATTCTGGGAAGTTGAGCCAGGCCCGCATGACTATGAATATGGCCCGCAATATCCGTATTTCCCAGACCAGCGCTAGGAAGAGATCAAGATGAGAGAGCCAAGACCCCGCCATACCTTGCAGGTCATTCGAGTGCCTTCTCTGGAGGTTCAGGATCTGGGGCTGACCAGCTTTGATAGCTGGCTTGACGAGAACGGTTATGACAAAACGAATGCCAGAAATAACCGTACCATCTGGGCGAGAGAAGGCGGATGGCATCTGAAACGTTGCAGAAATCTGGAAACTGGCACGGACGATTTCTGGTTTATCGCTTTCGATGGTAAAGGCGGAAAGATATACCCGCTGAAAACCCAAAGAGACTACCGGGCTGCATATCGTAAGCTGGAAGCAGAAGGTTATGCACCTGCGGTCATCGAGCAAATGACCACAGGCGCAGCATATAACCTGGCCTATCCACGTTCCACCCTAAAACAAGCTGAGACGGCCACCAGCGAACCAAAGCGGAAACCTGACGTAGATATCCAGGGTGAGCACTGCGAGCGCGTAGTGACGCAACGTAGTGGCGTGGCACAGGGTAAATTTAAAGCTCTGCTCATCGAGAATTTCGCGGGCCGTTGTGCGGTAACCGGTTGGGTTAATGGCGGTGTCCTGGATGCGGCACACATTGAACATGGAACCCGGTACAATCCGTCTAATGGCATCCTGATGACTCCAACAATGCATGCTCTGTTTGATGCCGATCTTATGGGCATAGATCCGGCCACCCTGACCGTTCATTTTAAGCCAGGCATTGAGCTGGGCGAGCTGTTTGAAGGCCGTAAAATCACACCGCTGGTGTACGATCTGGACTTAGAGCGGCTGGCCGTACGCTGGGCAGGATACCAGGGCCTGGCTCATGAACAATGATGGGTTACAGCCGGGATGTGTGAAAACCCGTCAGTGAAACCTGCATGCGCCATACCTTTAAATTTAAACTCAAGAGCCAGGCTCAAGATAAAACCGAAATGAAAAGGTAAAATCCGGTGCACCAGATCTCTTAGGTTTAATACCTGAGCCGGTATACTGGCAGGCGCAGGCATGTGGGTATTATCCAGTCCATACATCTCCACACAGTGTTAACCGCAACATTTAAAGTTCAATAAGGACGGTTTCAATTTTATGTATAAAACAGCATTAGTGATGATTATCGGGATCCTCGGATGCAGTAAAGCATTTGCAGCCACTGAATTACAGCTCCAGCAAAAACGCGTTATGCAGTTCTGTGCCAACGCCAGTCTTCCATTGTTAGTTGCGGGTACAACGTACGCGAATACGTCTGACAACGGGCGACCAGAAAAAGAAAGATTGGCAATCCTGAAAAATTCAGTTGCAAGCTCGACAGCTTATAAAATGGCATCTCCCGGAGTTCAGATTGCCATGATGAGCGTGGTGGAAGATATTGCCGATCCGAAAGAATTAGCTCTACATCAAAAAGAAGTTAGACGTCTTGGGGCTAGTTATCTTTCCGACAGCGGTGTTTCATGGGCTTCAAAAACTGTTTCACCATTTACAGCCTGGTGTAACTTTAACCGTTTAGAAAGTTAAGGCTGGCAAGGCGGTTCCTGTTCAGGAAAGTTACTTTCCGTGCGGGGACCGTAAGATACAGATAAAGCTTAAGGCCTTTGAATTTCTGGAAAGCATTTGAAAATTTCATTGCGCTTGTCTGATATGAAACAGCCCCTGCATTTCTGCAAAGGCTGAAAGAGTGTGTACGGACTTTGGAAGGAGTGATGATATACGCCTGAGCCATCCCATCACCGCAGACAGGGTAATTAACCCTGACTAAAGCTTTCACCTATTCCGTCGCTCGCAAGCGGCTTTCGCACACTAACGAAGGTATGGCCTTTCGTCGGTGTTAAATTTTTCAAACTTTGCTTACTTTGTCAAGGAAGGTGACCGCAGTAGTAGGCACAACTACTTTAATCTGTATGAATAATAAGGTAGAACCGGCCAGTGAATGAATGCTTTCCCTGAAATCAGGCGGACAACCTTCAGGAATATTGATAGCAAGACTGAATCTCTCGCTGCGGCGATAAACATTTCGCCATAACCCTGAACGAGAGTGGTTCATCCATCATATACAGGAGCGTTACATGCGCAAATTTAAGTACATAATCTGTCACCAGTGCGAAGGCCACGGGACCATGGAAAACCCGGCCTTTGAAAATGGATTCACCCAATCAGAAATGGCTGAGTGGGAGCCAGAAATGCGTGAAAAGTATTTTGCCGGAGCATTTGATGTTCGCTGTGACGTTTGTGCCGGTGACGGTAAGCTCAGCGTACCAAACGTAGCGGCTATGTCTTTTTCAGAACGACGGGTTCTGGCAGCACGGCGGCGTGATGAGCGTCTTCAGGCTGCTGATGAACGGCTGTCCCGCCAGGAACGAGCAATGGGGTACTGAGGTGGGCACTGTTGCAAATAGTCGGTGGTGATAAACTTATCATCCCCTTTTGCTGATGGAGCTGCACATGAACCCATTCAAAGGCCGGCATTTTCAGCGTGACATCATTCTGTGGGCCGTACGCTGGTACTGCAAATACGGCATCAGTTACCGTGAGCTGCAGGAGATGCTGGCTGAACGCGGAGT
>NZ_JBJHHG010000042.1:0-11148 GCF_045257065.1 Enterobacter sp. PP-008-ECC_S150
GCGTACGGCCCACAGAATGATGTCACGCTGAAAATGCCGGCCTTTGAATGGGTTCATGTGCAGCTCCATCAGCAAAAGGGGATGATAAGTTTATCACCACCGACTATTTGCAACAGTGCCCTATTTTTCGGGGATCTGATTGCCCTCTGGCAATATCATTCAGCACGCCATAGTCGGCATCATGGTCCATTCGCCAGAAAACCGAAGCACCGGCATCAGCCAGGCGTGGAGAAAACTGGTATCCCAGCAGCCAGAAAAGGCCAAAGACAAGTTCGCTGGCACCTGCTGTATCGGTCATAATTTCGGTTGGATTCAGCCCGGTCTCCTGTTCCAGAAGACCTTCCAGCACAAAGATAGAGTCCCTCAGCGTCCCCGGTATAACGATGCCATGAAAGCCGGAATACTGATCGGACACAAAGTTGTACCAGGTGATCCCTCTGTTATTACCAAAGTATTTGCGGTTCGGTCCGGCATTGATTGTTCTGACTGGCGTAACAAAGCGCATTCCATCTGCAGATGCCACTTCTCCTCCACCCCATATCTGTGCCAGTGGCAGCGTTGCCTGAAAATCAACCAGTCTGGCATTAGCGCTGGTGATAGTTTCAGCCCGCAGATAGTTCGCTTTTGTCCAGTTCAGCCGGTGTCGGGTCAGTGCAGGAACATTTGATCTGATCAGTGGTTCCAGACCGATATTGCAGGCTTCAGCCATCAGCACGGCGCTGATGCTGACGGGCAGATCATCAACTCTGGCACTGGCTTCACTAGCATGGAAAAACTCATCAGCAAATCCGGTATGGGCGTTAATTTCGAGCAGCAACTCCGTTAAATCCACCGGAGGGAGTAGATCACTGATCATTTTGCTCAGTCGTTTCAGACTGTCCGGCTCATCAAGACTGGCGAGGGGAGAAATTGTCAACCGGGGCTTCGGGCCAGAAACATCGAGTTCGACAGCCTCATTTTCGCAAAGACGTGCAGCAACCTGTCTGTAACGACTATCAAGCTGATGACCCAGAGATTTTATTGCTTCCTGCGGGTCTGTCGGGTGCCCCAAAGAACGATAAACCTTAATCCGGTTTGCCTGCCAGTCAGCACCCTGTAGTAATCTTGCACGAGGATCTCCCCACCGGTTACTGCCGGTAACGTAGACATCCCTCCGCCTCAGACTATCCTGCAGTTTACTGAGAAAGCAGAGCGTGTATCCCCTGCGGGTGATATGTTTTTCCTTGTTAATCACCAGCCGTTTCCATGACCGACTGATAATTTCCGTTGGTGCGTCGTCAAAAAACTGCCGCCGTGAGCTGAACTCCCGGCTGAGGTAGTCACAGGCATTCAGAGTGGTAACCCCGGCAGGTGCGGATGAAAATTTAACGGTATTCAGCAGATGGGGCAGGAAACGACGAACGCGCCCGTACTGCTCCACCATTTCTTCATGAAAATTATCGTCTGAGGGCCGGGCAATTTCACGGACAAGCGTGATGATTTCAGCCAGCTTTTGCCTTGGGATGTAGCTGAACACCTCAGCACGAATCGATTCGTCCGGTGTTTCTTCTTTCAGCAGGTACGAACATGCGCTGGCGAGCGCCAATGCAGATTTATCCAGATCCTTCAGCGAGCGGAGCCGTTTTTTCTGCCCAATCTTTCTGGCGTCACGGATGATAACGGCCAGCATGGCGTCCAGAACGTCCAATGCATCATCCAGCGCCAGCGTTTCCCATGCAAGGACAAAGGCAACCAGAACCGCCATCCTTTTCTGCGGTGACATCCTGGCAATATTGAACACCGAAGTCATACCAGCATAACGTGCGAGATTTTTCAGGCGCACAGCCGGGAGTGTACTCAGGTTTTCAGCATGCAGGCCAAAATCGTTCAGAGTTTTCCAGCGTTCAATTGCTTCATTAAACGCCGGACCACTGATGGTCACAGGGCCCTTTTTCAGTGATTCCAGTAAAGACAGGCGGCTGCAATCAGTTGGCCCCAGCAGCATCTCCAGCTGTGAACGCTGTTCGGCTGACGGTATCAGTGCCAGTTTGTTCCACAGGCGCAACGTCGCCTTTTCCCTTACCTCTGAAATCAACCGGGTCAGCGTAGTGGCTCCGGGGAGAATAATACGATGTTGCATAAGCCACCCTGTCGCCAGATCGAAAAGCAGGCCAGGACGTTCGTTGCTTATCCAGCTCCGGGTATATAAAAGACGGGTAAGGCGAAATGTCCAGGGCCAGGCAAATTCACGATACTGATAGTGCTGACGTATCAGCGCTGCATGCTCACGGCGGGTATTTTCCCTCTGACCGTATTCTGCAAGAACGGTGATATCACGAATCCCGAGCTGTCTGGCGGTAAAATGCCGGACGCCGGAAGGAATATGACCTGGGACCTACGTGCGCCCGCACCGACACCCTCACACCTTCGAGCTACTGTTGCCATTAAGGGGTCGTTTCGTGGTGCTGAATTTTGACGATCGGGGTACCGTCACCCATCGGGCGATATTGGGGGAAACCTGTACGGTGCTGGAGATGGCCGCAGGAACCTGGCATGCCGTGCTGTCGCTGGATACCGGTGGCATAATTTTTGAAGTAAAACACGGTGGCTATCAACCCGTGGCTGCCGATGACTATGCGCACTGGGCTCCAGCGGAAGGAGAACCAGGAACCACGGAGCTTATGGCCTGGTATGCGCAAGCGCAGGTGGGCGACAGCACTTTTGCCGTCTAAGGCGATAAACAAAAACGGAATGAGTTTCCCCATTCCGTTTCCGCTATTACAAACCGTCGGTGACGATTTTAGCCGCCGACGCTAATACATCGCGACGGCTTTCTGCCTTAGGTTGAGGCTGGGTGAAGTAAGTGACCAGAATCAGCGGCGCACGATCTTTTGGCCAGATCACCGCGATATCGTTGGTGGTGCCATAGCCACCGCTGCCGGTTTTATCCCCCACAACCCAGGAAGCAGGCAGTCCAGCCTGAATGCTCGCTGCACCGGTGGTATTGCCTTTCATCCATGTCACCAGCTGCGCCCGTTGGCTGTCGCCCAATGCTTTACCCAGCGTCAGATTCCGCAGAGTTTGCGCCATTGCCCGAGGTGAAGTGGTATCACGCGGATCGCCCGGAATGGCGGTGTTTAACGTCGGCTCGGTACGGTCGAGACGGAACGTTTCGTCTCCCAGCTGTCGGGCGAACGCGGTGACGCTAGCCGGGCCGCCAACGTGAGCAATCAGCTTATTCATCGCCACGTTATCGCTGTACTGTAGCGCGGCCGCGCTAAGCTCAGCCAGTGACATCGTCCCATTGACGTGCTTTTCCGCAATCGGATTATAGTTAACAAGGTCAGATTTTTTGATCTCAACTCGCTGATTTAACAGATTCGGTTCGCTTTCACTTTTCTTCAGCACCGCGGCCGCGGCCATCACTTTACTGGTGCTGCACATCGCAAAGCGCTCATCAGCACGATAAAGTATTTGCGAATTATCTGCTGTGTTAATCAATGCCACACCCAGTCTGCCTCCCGACTGCCGCTCTAATTCGGCAAGTTTTTGCTGTACGTCCGCCGTTTGCGCATACAGCGGCACACTTCCTAACAACAGCGTGACGGTTGCCGTCGCCATCAGCGTGAACTGGCGCAGTGATTTTTTAACCATGGGATTCCTTATTCTGGAAGATACGAAATAACAACAACATGAATAGTCCCTAAATTCCACGTGTGTTTTTTATTAGCTTCAAAAATCACTATTTCACGAAGAATTTAGACTGCTTCTCACACATTGTAACATTATTTACAACCACCTTTCAATCATTTTTGATAAATCATTGATTTCATCTTTGCTGCAATGATACTTAATAAACTCTGCAAGTTATCCACAGAGCAACACTCAATTTTATTGATGATATTCTTATTATACCAGACATTTTTCATACACTCCCTTGTACGGATAGTTTTCCGACAACTTCATGATTACATATCTTGCGGTTTTGATTATTTTTGCTGCAAGAAATACATACTTCAAACGAAAGGTCTTTATTTGCTGTCTGTATTCTGAAGAGTCCAAGGAATCAAACTTGAACAACAAAAATAGGTTATATGAAAGCATCATCATTTGAAACACGGCTTCATTCGCCCAAAATGACTTTAGCAAGAGATGACCCACCGCCATGTCGTATTTGGCTTCTTTGATATAGTTTTCAGCATTACCACGCTTTTCATAGTATATAACTACTTTTTCAGAAAGCAAGGTAGTATTTGTTACAAAGAAAAAGTAGTCGTATTCGGAACCTTCTAAAAGTGATAATTGTGCTCTTTCTTTTTCTGGTTTCAGTACGCGAGATACGACAAATCTTCTGTCTTTTTCCCATTTAACTAATTTTGTATACAGTTCTGTAGTTTCTCTACCTTCTTCTCCTTTAACGAATACAATTGATGAATTCGTTGCTTGTGAGGTGAGTGTAGAATAACTTTTGGCTTTAATTAAATATTTGCATCCAAGAGATTCTATCGTTTCGATAATTTTTTCATCAAAGTAGCCACTATCCATTCGAAATAAAATTTCTAAATCGTCTGATTTGATGTTAGCAACAATTTCTTTGATCATTTCCGCAGCACCGTTTGCAGTGTAAGTATTGCCACTTCTTACAAATCCGGTAACATATGCTTTTAATTCGTCGCAAAATGCAAATTGGATATTGTAGCATCGGTTTCCCAGTTTCTTAGGATTATATCCTTTTGACGCACCTTCTTGATGACCTTCTACGTTAATTACACTACTATCAATATCAATCGTAATGGATGTCAATTTACTTTTAGTGAGCAGTTTTTTAAAGACTTTAAAATTAATGTCTCTAAACATTTGGGTTGTCTTGAAGTTGAAGTTTCCTAGAAACCGTGACACTGTTTCAGGTTCTTTTACGGAAATATCAAACTCGTTGACGAGGGGATCATTTTGAAGTAGCTTTAGACGTTCTAACTTATCAATGCCAATGAAGTGACCGCAGAGCATGGTCTTTATATGATTCATCTTGATTTTATTTGTTGAGTCATTATCAAATACGAGGTCATTTTCAATAAAATCAAAAATCCCATTGCTTTTTGCATTCTCAAGGAGCAGAAAAAGACCTGCATTTGATGTTAGATTCTTAGCTTTGAAATCAATTTTATTAATCATAATTAGAACCCCTTTTTACTACTTTTCTTACTATTATTTTACCATATATCGAGTCATAAAAGCTGATAATTTAACATATTTTTGAGCACTTTTCTTTCACCCAATGGGTGAAAGCTGAATTTCGAAGGAATGCATATTTATCAAGGCTTTGATTATGCTTTTTGAAGTACTGACGTAGAATCTAGGTATGATTCATATCGGTGAGGAAGGTGCCCAGAAAACGGACACATCCAATTTGCAGGGCAATGCCCAGACGGTTGTGATCACCTCTGCTTTTTCCGATAAATTCCTTGTCTGCTTCATCAAGGTGAAAATATCGTGCCAGCTGAAGCTCATCCGGTTCACCGGTGAATCTGCCATAGCTTTCAGTCTGCTCAGTGGTCAGAAAGTCAACGGGCATATCGGCCTCCCTGCCTGACGGGCATTTAGTAACATTTTTCCAACCGTACGAAATGTTATAAATTATCGGACATCGTAAAACTGTTACATTAATATGTCTATTAAATCGTAAATTTGTAATAATAGACATGAGTTGTCCGATATTCGATTTAAGGTACATTTTTATGCGACTTTTTGGTTACGCTCGGGTCTCAACCAGTCAGCAGTCTCTTGATCTTCAGGTCAGAGCACTCAAAGACGCAGGTGTGAAAGCAAACCGTATATTTACCGATAAGGCATCCGGCAGTTCAACAGACCGGGAAGGGCTGGATTTGCTGAGGATGAAGGTGGAGGAAGGTGATGTCATTCTGGTTAAGAAGCTCGACCGTCTTGGCCGCGACACTGCCGATATGATCCAACTGATAAAGGAATTTGACGCTCAGGGCGTGGCAGTCCGGTTCATTGATGACGGGATCAGTACCGACGGTGATATGGGGCAAATGGTGGTCACCATCCTGTCGGCTGTGGCACAGGCTGAACGCCGGAGGATCCTAGAACGCACGAATGAGGGCCGACAGGAAGCAAAGCTGAAAGGAATCAAATTTGGCCGCAGGCGTACCGTGGACAGGAACGTCGTGCTGACGCTTCATCAGAAGGGCACTGGTGCAACGGAAATTGCTCATCAGCTCAGTATTGCCCGCTCCACGGTTTATAAAATTCTTGAAGACGAAAGGGCCTCGTGATACGCCTATTTTTATAGGTTAATGTCATGATAATAATGGTTTCTTAGACGTCAGGTGGCACTTTTCGGGGAAATGTGCGCGGAACCCCTATTTGTTTATTTTTCTAAATACATTCAAATATGTATCCGCTCATGAGACAATAACCCTGGTAAATGCTTCAATAATATTGAAAAAGGAAGAGTATGAGTATTCAACATTTTCGTGTCGCCCTTATTCCCTTTTTTGCGGCATTTTGCCTTCCTGTTTTTGCTCACCCAGAAACGCTGGTGAAAGTAAAAGATGCTGAAGATCAGTTGGGTGCACGAGTGGGTTACATCGAACTGGATCTCAACAGCGGTAAGATCCTTGAGAGTTTTCGCCCCGAAGAACGTTTTCCAATGATGAGCACTTTTAAAGTTCTGCTATGTGGTGCGGTATTATCCCGTGTTGACGCCGGGCAAGAGCAACTCGGTCGCCGCATACACTATTCTCAGAATGACTTGGTTGAGTACTCACCAGTCACAGAAAAGCATCTTACGGATGGCATGACAGTAAGAGAATTATGCAGTGCTGCCATAACCATGAGTGATAACACTGCTGCCAACTTACTTCTGACAACGATCGGAGGACCGAAGGAGCTAACCGCTTTTTTGCACAACATGGGGGATCATGTAACTCGCCTTGATCGTTGGGAACCGGAGCTGAATGAAGCCATACCAAACGACGAGCGTGACACCACGATGCCTGCAGCAATGGCAACAACGTTGCGCAAACTATTAACTGGCGAACTACTTACTCTAGCTTCCCGGCAACAATTAATAGACTGGATGGAGGCGGATAAAGTTGCAGGACCACTTCTGCGCTCGGCCCTTCCGGCTGGCTGGTTTATTGCTGATAAATCTGGAGCCGGTGAGCGTGGGTCTCGCGGTATCATTGCAGCACTGGGGCCAGATGGTAAGCCCTCCCGTATCGTAGTTATCTACACGACGGGGAGTCAGGCAACTATGGATGAACGAAATAGACAGATCGCTGAGATAGGTGCCTCACTGATTAAGCATTGGTAACTGTCAGACCAAGTTTACTCATATATACTTTAGATTGATTTAAAACTTCATTTTTAATTTAAAAGGATCTAGGTGAAGATCCTTTTTGATAATCTCATGACCAAAATCCCTTAACGTGAGTTTTCGTTCCACTGAGCGTCAGACCCCTAAAAGAACTTTCCGCTAAGCGATAGACTGTATGTAAACACAGTATTGCAAGGACGCGGAACATGCCTCATGTGGCGGCCAGGACGGCCAGCCGGGATCGGGATACTGGTCGTTACCAGAGCCACCGACCCGAGCAAACCCTTCTCTATCAGATCGTTGACGAGTATTACCCGGCATTCGCTGCGCTTATGGCAGAGCAGGGAAAGGAATTGCCGGGCTATGTGCAACGGGAATTTGAAGAATTTCTCCAATGCGGGCGGCTGGAGCATGGCTTTCTACGGGTTCGCTGCGAGTCTTGCCACGCCGAGCACCTGGTCGCTTTCAGCTGTAAGCGTCGCGGTTTCTGCCCGAGCTGTGGGGCGCGGCGGATGGCCGAAAGTGCCGCCTTGCTGGTTGATGAAGTACTGCCTGAACAACCCATGCGTCAGTGGGTGTTGAGCTTCCCGTTTCAGCTGCGTTTCCTGTTTGGGGTCGTTTGCGGGAAGGGGCGGAATCCTACGCTAAGGCTTTGGCCAGCGATATTCTCCGGTGAGATTGATGTGTTCCCAGGGGATAGGAGAAGTCGCTTGATATCTAGTATGACGTCTGTCGCACCTGCTTGATCGCGGCCGCGATAGCTAGATCGCGTTGCTCCTCTTCTCCATCCGCGTTCCAAGCTGCGGAAAGGCACCCATAAGCGTACGCCTGGTCGAGCAGGCGACGCGGATCGACGTCCAGCGCACGAGAGAATGCGTCCGCCATCTGTGCAATGCGTCTAGGATCGAGACAAAGGTCGTCTCTGTCAGCCGGATCGTAGAACATATTGGCGGCGCCAAAGCCCACTTCACCGACCAGACCGACGGGATCTATCACCAGCCAGCCGCGACTGGAGAACATGATGTTTTCATGATGCAGATCGCCATGTAGCCCACGCAGTTCCGAGGCATTGCTCATCATTTGATCGGCTATAATCGCCGCGTGGACGTAGTCAGTTTGACAACCTGCGTTTTGATCATCGCGCGCCCGCTGAAACAAAGCTGCAAAGCGATCCCGGATCGGGAGAAGGGCAGAAGGCAGGGGTTCCTCAGATGCGGCATACAGCTTCGCCATTAGTTCCGCTGCAATTTCGGTCGCCTGGTAGTCGCCGTGCTCGGCAACGATGTGAGAGAGCATTCGCTCCCCGGCATATTCGAGCAACATCAGATTGTTCTCACGACCGAGCAACCGGACTGCTCCCCTCCCATTGCGCCATACCAGATAGTCGGCCCCGCGCAGTTCATCAGCAATGTCTTCTATAGGTTTCAATCCCTTGACGATTGCAGGAGTCCCGTCTGGCAATGAAACTTTCCAAACGAGGCTGGAAAAGGTGTCCGCAATGAGAACAGGTTGCGAAACGTGCCAATGAGCAGGAAAAACAGGCGGCATGAACATCAACCCCAAGTCAGAGGGTCCAATCGCAGATAGAAGGCAAGGCGTTCGCGGTCGGGGGCTTCGATCCCCAATACATTGAATAGGACAGCGAAGGCGCGCTCTGCTTCATCTGGCGCTGCCCAGTTCTCTTCGGCGTTAGCAATCATGAGTGCCAAATCGGCATAGCGATCTGCTGTTCCGAGCCGCCCAAGGTCGATCAGACCCGTGCATTGAAGAGTTTTAGGGTCCACCATGAAGTTCGGCATGCAGGGATCACCATGGCAAACAACCATATCGGTGCGCTCTTGGTCGAGCCGCACCGGTAGCTCTCGTTCGACACGAGCCAAAAGATCGAGCTGCGGCGTACTCTTGTCCTCGTCCGGTAAGAAGTCGGGATTGACGGCATTGCGGGACACCACATCAACGGCGCGTCCGAACATTCGCGACAGCCTGCGCTCAAACGGACATTGATCAACCGATAGGCTGTGAACAGCGCCAAGTTGCTGCCCCATTGACGGCCACGCTTTGAGCAAATCCGCTCCAGACAGATCAGCCGCCGGTACTCCCGGAATTGCCGTTATCACCAAGCATGCACCCTCCTGTTCCTCCTGCCAGTTGATGACCTCGGGGCAAGCCACACCTCGACCTTTGAGCCAAATGAGGCGGTCACGCTCTCCAGCGAGCTCACCGCGGCGGGAAGCAGGTGCGATTTTCGCGAAGGCATGCCCGTCACCACGTCGAAAAACAAAATCACCAGATTCTCCGCCTCTGACAGGCAACCAGTCAGAATGCGATTCACCAAAAAAAATATTAGTTCGATTCAATGGAGGTTCCTTCAGTTTTCTGATGAAGCGCGAATATAGAGAAATATCCCGAATGTGCAGTTAACGAATTCTTGCGGTTTCTTTCAGCGCCGCCAATACCGCCAGCCCGTCGCGCAAGGGGCGCGGCTCGTGTGTGCGGATGAAGTCAGCTCCACCTGCGGCGGCGGCAAGCTCTGCAGCGAGTGTCGCGGCCCCGACATCCCCCGGACCACGGCCTGTGAGCGCGCGCAGAAAGGATTTGCGCGAAACAGACAGAAGCACCGGCAAATCGAAGCGCAGCCGCAATTCATCGAACCGCGCCAGCACCGAGAGCGAGGTTTCGGGAGCAGCCCCCAGAAAAAACCCCATGCCGGGATCAAGGACAAGGCGGTTGCGTTTGATACCGGCACCCGTCAGCGCCGCGATGCGCGCGTCAAAGAACGCCGCAATGTGATCCATGATGTCGCCAGCGGGTGCCTCGCGCCGATCTGCCTGCCCGTCTTGCACCGAATGCATAACGACGAGTTTGGCAGATGATTTCGCCAATTGCGGATAGAACGCAGCGTCTGGAAAACCGCGAATATCATTGAGATAGGCCACACCACGCGACAAGGCATAGGCTTGCGTCGCGGGTTGATAACTGTCGAGCGAGACGGGAATGCCATCTGCCTTGAGCGCGTCCAGCACCGGCGCGATACGCGCGATTTCTGTGTCGGACGAAACAGGCGCGGCGTCGGGATTGCTGGATGCCGGACCGAGGTCGATCACATCTGCCCCCTCGGCCATCAGCTTACGCGCCTGCGCAATGGCTGCGTCTGGCGCCAGATACCGGCCTCCATCGGAGAAACTGTCCGAGGTTATGTTGACGATGCCGAAAATGATGAGCGATTTATTCATGGGGGCTTCTATAATAATAATAATCGAGCATGAGTCTCATACGGATGCTCGGGTCGAAAGGGAATCCCCAGGCGAGTAACCTGTTTGCGGTGCTCCATTAGCTGCAGGAGCAGAATAGCATACATCTGGAAGCAAAGCCAGGAAAGCGGCCTATGGAGCTGTGCGGCAGCGCTCAGTAGGCAATTTTTCAAAATATTGTTAAGCCTTTTCTGAGCATGGTATTTTTCATGGTATTACCAATTAGCAGGAAAATAAGCCATTGAATATAAAAGATAAAAATGTCTTGTTTACAATAGAGTGGGTATCGGAGACGAAGAAGGACAAGGTACATGCTGACCGATACCAAGCTGCGCAATCTCAAGCCCAGGGACAAACTCTACAAAGTGAATGACCGGGAAGGTCTCTATGTGGGGGTCGCCTCAGAAAACGGAATCTATGGTCACTCCCGTTTTTGCAACACCGATTTTGACGACAAGTTGGCTTGCTTGAATCTATCCGGCGTCTGAATGGGATTTTATTCCCGCGCCTCGATGAGTTCCGCGCCTGATGAACCTCCAGAAAATATACGGCTTCAATGAGCCTTTCCGTTTTACAGGT
>NZ_JBJHHG010000043.1:0-10469 GCF_045257065.1 Enterobacter sp. PP-008-ECC_S150
AAGCCGTTTTTCCATAGGCTCCGCCCCCCTGACAAGCATCACGAAATCTGACGCTCAAATCAGTGGTGGCGAAACCCGACAGGACTATAAAGATACCAGGCGTTTCCCCCTGGTGGCTCCCTCGTGCGCTCTCCTGTTCCTGCCTTTCGGTTTACCGGTGTCACTCCGCTGTTATGGCCGCGTTTATCTCATTCCACGCCTGACACTCAGTTCCGGGAAGGCAGTTCGCTCCAAGCTGGACTGTATGCACGAACCCCCCGTTCAGTCCGACCGCAGCGTCTTATCCGGTAACTATCGACTTGAGTCCAACCCGGAAAGACACAACAAAACGCCACTGGCTGCGGCCATTGGTAAGAGGGTGTACAAGAGATTACTGATGCAGAGTTCTTGAAGTCAGAGCCATACTGAGGCTAAACTGGAAGGACAGAATTTGGTTTCAGCGGTCTTGTACACCCTGTTACCACGGTTCAGAAGTTCCCCAACTTACTGAACCCTCGAAAAAACCGCCTCCCCAGGCGGTTTTTTCGTTTCGAACATAAGATACGCTTTGTCGATTTAATCAGTCAAGGAAGAACCCTGAAAGCCTCAATCGCTTACAGAATTATTCTTGTTAGAGACATGTTTCTGCACCGTATCAACACCAGTACACAAAACAGCTGCAAACAGGAACCATCCCCACCCATCTAGGCCACGAACAGCAAGAACCCCAGCAATGACTACACAAAGCAAAGGGAACAACAAAATCATAAAGGCTCTCATAAATCCTCCAGAGGTACTTATTTTTGAATAAAGTCCCTAATCCATCCATATTGCCACTAGGATGGATTAGTAACTTACTTATTGATTACTAATGGTAATCTTCAAGATCAACGTCTAAGACGTTTGGTTCTTCCACCTTGAAAACCACCCTCCAGTTTCCGTTAACCTCTACGGAAAACTCACCTTTACGTTCACCTTTTAGGGGGTGACACCCCAGCGCCCTTACATCCACAATATCTTGAAGACATGTTGCGGTGCTTAGCGTAGTCAATATCATGCGAAGTTTTTTCGCTAAGTGAGGCTGAATTCCGGCGGTGTTACCGTTTTCAGCAAAACTCCGAAGCCCTTTATGCTTTATGTTTTTTATCATCAATCATCTCCATAAAATTTTCGTCGATATCTATCTCTATAAACAGAAAACAATTTGACAGCGTCCATTTGAACCCCTTGCATTATTAAAATAATTGACGTAACTTTGTCTCTGAGGTCGATTACCTCGTTTGACTTCCAAGAGCGCTAACCGTACAATATGGCGCCTTGAAAAAGTCGGTAAAGACACCATATCAGCGGTAGCTTTCTGCTCCACCGAGCATCCTAAAGCTTACTGCTTTTTTTGTCAATAACAGACACTTGCGTATTGTGCAATGCGCAACGCGAAAGAAACAAAATGTTTTGTGTAATCAAATACAAAACCAATAGAGGAAGGCATGATAAATCTTTACGATCCTGTACACCCCGGTGAATTCATCAGGGAAATGTTCATGGAACCGTTCGAAATACCTGCCGCAGAGTTAGCTGATAAGCTTGAAGTATCACAATCTGCATTAAGTAGATTGCTCAATGGAAAAACTGATCTTAGTTATGAGATGGCTCTTCGACTATCTAAAGTTATAGGCCGCTCTGCAGAGTCGTGGGTTAATATGCAGGCTCAGTACAGCCTCTCGAAAAGTCGTAAAACTTTATCCGAGACGCTAGAACACCTTCATCCGATGTTTCCATAAGTAAAAGCCCGCTCGTGCGGGCTTTTTGCCGTAAAACCCCCGCATACCTACCTTTAGTTTGATTTTTAGTTCAGTTCTTAGATCTTGAAATGATTGTTGTTTGAACACCAATAAGATGCCCATACAAGGCTCTAAAAAGGAGAACAAAATGGCAATTTATGTAGGACCACATGGCAAAATAGGTCGTGATGGTGGCTCATTCCAAGAATGTGACATCAACACAAACACTCATACTGTTACCCGCAAATATGGACGATACTGCACCATTCGCGATAATGAGTTCGCACCACCAACGAGCGCACCTGGCAGGTACTGGCTACAGATCTACCGAACCCCAGACAACACTGAGTAACAGAAGCGCCAGTAACGACAAAGCCCGCATAAGCGGGCTTTGTCTCTTACAAAATTCCTCGTCGTCGCAATTCAGCTTCTATCGCCTCACATGCGGCATCCACAATCTCCGTGTTGTAGTACCTGGACATGCCACTGCTAATGATATCGTCCATTAGGGCACGGTTATGAGCTAAGGTACGTCGTAAGTATTCAGGGGTATGTTGCTCCATCGGATTCTCCTTTTCATGACTGAGCATTATTGCTTACCTGTATTTATCCCCGTCAGTGCTGGTCACGTTGAAAAGCCCTAAAAAACCACTTTTTTAGCTGCCTTAATCATTGAAAAATGGCACTTAAATCCACATCTATCGCGCTGGGGAAATCGCCCGCACACAGCCACTGATAAAATAAAAGTGAGATAAAATGGATCCAATGGATAAGATTTGCGATGTTTGTGCCCTCCCTGCCAGCGCCTGTACCTGTGGCTTCTGCGATGACTGCAACGAGAAGCTGGCAGACTGCGTCTGTGAGCGCTGCAGCGATTGTGGAAATTTAGATGAGCACTGTAGCTGCTCACGTTGCGACGAGTGCGGTGAAAAACTGGATGAGTGCATATGTGAGGAGTGCGAAGAATGTCTCCGCAGTCCACATGATTGTATCTGCGAAAACTGACCTAAGGCCGAATTCTCTTTCAAGAGCGACCGGGACGGTCGCTCTTATTTACCATAACATCCGTTGCCCGCACCGCTGAGACGGGGTTGGCTGCGTTTCCGGTGCCAGACTCAGGAAAGTGGCGACAGACATGACGAAAAAACACCAGAAACGCAGCCGCTGGATATTACACTAGTGCATAGTCATGCAGCCAGATGCATGGATGTTAAAGTCACACTAAAATCCGCGCCAATGCCTTAAAAACCGACAAATGCTTCTCCAGCCAGTCCCACAGCTCCGCCGCCAGATACAGGCAGTTAAGCAATGATTCAATAAGATTTAACAGCTTCATTTCCCGCTCCTGAATAAGTCGTGACCTTTTTGATCACGAACCTATTTAGCGGGAGAAATAAGAGCCCCTCTTCGTGCGGGTTGTCAGCTGCCTGGATGGTTTAAAGTGTCGGCCCGCGGTAGGTTTTCTGCGGCTGGCGCTCCAGCTCCAGTGTTTTCTGATACTCATTCTCCCTCTGCCGGAGCTCGATGGCATTCAGTTCCCGGACAAGCGGCGCAGCTGCTCGCTTAAACTCAGCACCTGCGTGCTCAAGTCCGACACGCGCTCGTTCAGCACCGCGTTCTCCCGTTGCATAAGCCCACACATGCTCCGCCATTCCGCGAAGGCGCTCTCCCATTCGTCCAGCCTTTGCGAGTAGTCCTGCTGTAGCTGCTCTAATGCGCTCAGCAACTGCTTTTCCAGCTCTGTCATTTTCAGCTACTCCTGTTTCAGGCGGATCCATGTCGTCCCGTCGTAAGGGATGGCTTCGGTTTGTATCCCCGGCGGCAGGATAAGAAACCTCCGGCCGTCGCTGCTCTCCTGATAGCGCACTCCCCACGTCCGGGCGGTCATTTTCGCCAGGGTATCTTCCTGCTGACGAAGATGCGTGTAATTGTCGGTTATCTGCTGCCCCTGCCACCACAGAATGCTCCCGCTCGTGCCGATCAGCAGCGCTGACACCATCAGGATGGTGAGCCATGTCCGCCCGGCAGTCCGCAGTACGCTCCGCCGGTTTTTCTCCATCGCCTCGCTCATACTCTGCTCGTGGGCGAGGATGGCGTCGCTGATTCTCCTCGCGCTTGCGCTCAGTTCCGCTCTGACAGACTGCTCGTGCTCGCTGAATGCGGCTTTCAGCATCTCGCCGGTACTCTGCTGCTGCGCTTTCGATTGCTGCTCTAAGTCCTTCGCCAGCGTTAAAAGACTGCTCATAGATGGCTCCCTTCAGTCGGATGTTTCGCCCCCCGTCCGGGTCGGCAATGCTGATACTGCTTTTCGTGGTGCGCACCACCTCAAAACCTGCACCTTCAAGAGTGTCAGTGACATCCTGACGGCTTTTCAGCTCCCCGGACGAAGCAAGGGTCAGCAGTCCCCGGGTAATGGCTTCTGCGGCCTCCTGCTTCGTTTTCGGCAGCCCGGACGGCGTGACCAGCGCCCGGCGGTTTTCCGGCGCGTTCGGGTCGTGCAGCCCCAGTCTGCCGTTCACGATAGTCTGCCAGGCATCGATGCGCGGCCGGTCGGCGCGGTCGTAGTAAGGCTGGAGCCGCCTGCCGGTCAGCAGCTCGGTATTGGGGATCAGAAAGTTCAGCTCCAGACGCCCCTTGTCCGCGTGCTCCACCCACAGAATGCTGTACTGATCTTTATCGAGTCCGGGCATCAGAACCCGCTCGAAGCTGGCCATCAGTTTTTCCCGCTGGCCGGGAGGCAGATCGGCCTCCGCAAACGACAGAACGCCGGAGGTGTATTTCTTAACGTAAGGCGACGCGTCAATCAGCTCCCGGACTTCTTCCGGCTTCCCCTGCAGGACGGTGGCGCCTTCACGCTGCCGGTCTTTACCCAGCAGATAGTCCACCGGCCCGGCGCCACCGCCGCGGCCGCGCGGATGAAATTTAACGATCATCGTCCGTTCCTTTCTCAAGAACGGCGTGCCGCAGCCGCTCAAGGCCGGCATCGATGGTCATCAGCGCCGCCACAATCTGTACCCTGTCATGGCCGGTGCCGCCGCCGGCGTTAACACGGCGGGCTATCTGGTTCAGGTTATTGCCCATGCCGGCAAGCTGGCGCAGCAGCGCCGGCGAGAGTGAGGGGAGCTTTCCGGAACGTGCCGGCTTTTCGTCCAGGCAGATCTGCCGCATCCACGCCGCCAGCTGCCTGCCGTCACAGCGCTCGAGCAGCCGCCGGTGCTCGTCCTCCGTCACCCACATGGTGAGCATCTTGCTCCGTTTCTCTGACAAACCGGCCTCCTGATAACGCCGGGACGGGCGGGAAAGCCTTTCCCGGTCGGCGCGGGGTTGGACAAGCCGCAGGCGCGTCAGGCTTTTGGCGGGTTTCGGGGCGCAGCCCTGAACCAGTCACGTAGCGCTAGCGGAGTGTATACTGGCTTACTATGTTGGCACGGATGAGGGTGTCAGTGAAGTGCTTCATGTGGCAGGAGAAAAAAGGCGGCACCGGTGCGTCAGCAGAATATGTGATACAGGATATATTCCGCTTCCTCGCTCACTGACTCGCTGCGCTCGGTCGTTCGGCTGCGGCGAGCGGAAATGGCTTACGAACGGGGCGGAAATTTCCTGGAGGATGCCAGGAAGAAGCTTAACAGGGAAGCGAGAAGGCCACGACAAAGCCGTTTTTCCATAGGCTCCGCCCCCCTGACAAGCATCACGAAATCTGACGCTCAAATCAGTGGTGGCGAAACCCGACAGGACTATAAAGATACCAGGCGTTTCCCCCTGGTGGCTCCCTCGTGCGCTCTCCTGTTCCTGCCTTTCGGTTTACCGGTGTCATTCCGCTGTTATGGCCGCGTTTGTCTCATTCCACGCCTGACACTCAGTTCCGGGAAGGCAGTTCGCTCCAAGCTGGACTGTATGCACGAACCCCCCGTTCAGTCCGACCGCTGCGCCTTATCCGGTAACTATCAACTTGAGTCCAATCCGGAAAAACACGACAAAGCGCCACTGGCAGCAGCCACTGGTAACAGGTTTAGAGGAGGAGAGTCTTGAAGTTTCGGGTGCGATAAGGCTACACTGAAAGGACAGTTTTGGTGACTGTGCTCCTCCAAGCCAGTTACCGCGGTTCAAAAGAGCGTCAACTCTTGCGAACCTTCGAAAAAGCCACCTTGCCGGGTGGTTTTTTCGTTTTCAGAGCAAGAGATTACGACGCAACGGAAAGGATCTCAAGAAGATCATCTGTGATGTTCGACAGATATGGGGATATGCACCATGGCCTATCCGGCTTTAACTGAAATGGCGACATCCTTAACCGCAGTCTCAACCCCTGCAGCATTCCTCTGAATGCTGGTCATAACTTCACCCGCTTCGCGCATGAGTGTAACCCCTTCCCGAGTGTTCATCAGGCTGTTTTCAATGCCACAGAGAACATCCTTGGCCAGTTGACTATTGCTGGCCACGACTTGCTCAATTTCTTCAGTCGCGCTACTGACGCTCGCCGCAAGATTACGCACTTCTGCGGCAACAACCGCAAAACTTCTTCCGGATGCGCCAGCCCTTGCTGCTTCAATCGCGGCATTCAGTGCAATAAGTCTTGTCTGCATGGCAAACTTCCGGATGGTTTCCACCATATCGTCAATACTTTCAGACTGATTGTTGAGCCGTGAGATATCGGTGGAGACAGCCCCCATCCCCTGCGCAATTCTGTCAATCATAAGGATGCTATTTTCAATAACATTGGCACCGTTCTGCGCACTTTCTCGGGTCTGCACGGCCATATCCCATGCATGCACAGCAGCCTCTTGCTCTCTCTGGTTTCGCAGGACATCAGCCGTAACATCTGTAGCGAATTTCACAATTTTATAAAGCTGCCCATCACTGTTAAAGACAGGGTTATAAGTTGCACGGAACCACAGAGGGTCTCCCTGACGGTTAAGGCGTGGAAACAGACCAGAAAAAAACTCACCTTGATTCAGACTCTCCCAGAAATGTCGGTATTCATCACTTTTGTAAAGCGTCTCGGCACAGAACAGACGATGATGCTTACCTATGATTTCATCCCGCTTATAGCCAGTGGCATTGACGAAATTTTCATTTGCTTCAAGCACGATCCCTTCAGGATTGAAGGTGATGATGGCCATAGAACGGTTTATGGCATTTACGACTGCTTCCTGCTCAAGAGCAGAATGCACGCGCTCAGAAATATCGGCAGCAATTTTAATGACTCTGATAACACGGCCGCGCCTGTCAGAAACGGGGATATAACTGGCTTCAAGCCATACGGAACGATTTCCCTTTGCCAGCCGCAGGTACTTGCCACTAAAGCTTTCTCCCCTGGCAAGGCGCTGCCAGAACTGGCTGTATTCCGGTGAACTTACCAGCGAGGGCGGGCAGAATATACGATGGTGGTGACCGATTATTTCATCAGCCCTGTACCCCATAGTGGAGAGAAAAAGCGGGCTGGCTTTATTTATCACCCCCTCCGGACTGAACTCAATGACAGGCTTATTCTGACAAATTGCGTCATACGAAATGGCTGATCGCTGGAGGTTCAGGGAGAACATATTTTTAAGTGAAAACATATGAATCAGATTGCCCGGATAATGTAAGTACTGCCATGGTTATCGGCTACTCCTTATGTAGCGTTATATATTACTGCGACAGGGCGGGAAAAAGCCCGCTCTTCAGCCATGCCGGCATGATGTCCGGCTCCGGATTTCACGCGTAAAAAACCCGCCATCTTTAGCGGGCTGAACAATAAGAAAATGTTCATATTTACGGCAAATCCGCCGGCTCCAGCAGAGAAGCTGGCGTCTATCAATCTTGGAAGAACCAGCGCAGCTCCGCATGCATTAACAGGCATCAGAAGGCAAAAAAATGGCTCACATCCGGGAGCCGGAAAACACTCAACTGCCTGGATCGCAGCACATCCTTTGTGAAGGATAATTTAAGTATCGGCCGGATTGCCGCGGGCATAAGCCCGGCCGGCATAATTTTTTCCGTATCCGCCAGACCTCGGCTTTTAACATAACACCCCTTGCCCGCACCGCAGAAACGGGGTTGGCTGCGTTTCCGGTGCCAGACGCGAGAAAGTGGCGACAGACATGACGAAAAAACACCAAAAACGCAGCCGCTGGATATTACACTGATGCATAGTCATGCAGCCAGATGCATGCAGCGTAAAGTCACACTAAAATCAGCGCGAACGCCTTAAAAACCGGCAAATGCCTCTCCGGCAACTCACACAGCTCCATCACCAGGTAAAAACAGTTCAGCAGGGCTTCAATAACGTTGAGAATTTTCATCACTTCCTCCGGGATAAGTCACTACCATTCCGGTAGTCAGCCTATTTAGCAGGAACGCGATGAGCCCTTCTTCGTGCGGGCTGTCACCTCATCTTCGGACCATCGAAACTCTTCTGCTTCTGTCGGAGCGTCAGCTCCAGCTCGTTCTGACGCTGATACTCCAGTGCAGCCTTCTCCTCGATGGCATTCAGTTCCCGGACAAGCGGCGCAGCTGCTCGCTTAAACTCAGCACCTGCGTGCTCAAGTCCGACACGCGCTCGTTCAGCACCGCGTTCTCCCGTTGCATAAGTCCACACATGCTCCGCCATTCCGCGAAGGCGCTCTCCCATTCGTCCAGCCTTTGCGAGTAGTCCTGCTGTAGCTGCTCTAATGCGCTCAGCAACTGCTTTTCCAGCTCTGTCATTTTCCGCTACTCCTGTTTCAGGCGGATCCAGGTCGTCCCGTCGTAGGGGATGGCTTCGGCTTGCATCCCCGGCGGCAGGATAAGGAACCTCCGGCCGTCGTTGCTCTCCTGATAGCGTACTCCCCACGTCCGGGCGGTCATTTTCGCCAGGGTATCTTCCTGCTGACGAAGATGTGTGTAATTGTCGGTTATCTGCCGTCCCTGCCACCACAGAATGCTCCCGCTCGTGGCGATCAGCAGCGCTGACACCATCAGGATGGTGAGCCATGTCCTCCCGGCCGTCAGCAACACGCTCCGCCGGTTTTTCTCCATCGCCTCGCTCATACTCTGCTCGTGGGCGCTGATGGCGTCGCTGATTCTCCTCGCGCTTGCGTTCAGTTCCGCTCTGACAGACTGCTCGTGCTCGCTGAATGCGGCTTTCAGCATCTCGCCGGTACTCTTCTGCTGCGCTTTCGATTGCTGCTCTAAGTCCTTCGCCAGCGTTAAAAGACTGCTCATAGATGGCTCCCTTCAGTCGGATGTTTCGCCCCCCGTCAGGGTCGGCAATGCTGATACTGCTTTTCGTTGTACGCACCACCTCAAAACCTGCACCTTCAAGAGCCTCAGTGACGTCCTGACGGCTTTTCAGCTCCCCGGACGAGGCTAAGCTCAGCAGTCCACGGGTGATGGCTTCTGCGGCTTCCTGCTTCGTTTTCGGCAGTCCGGCCGGCGTGACCAGCGCCCGGCGGTTTTCCGGCGCGTTCGGATCGTGCAGCCCCAGTCTGCCGTTCACGATGGTCTGCCAGGCATCGATACGCGGCCGGTCGGCGCGGTCGTAGTACGGCTGGAGCCGCCTGCCGGTCAGCAGCTCGGTATTGGGGATCAGAAAGTTCAGCTCCAGACGCCCCTTGTCCTCGTGCTCCACCCACAGAATGCTGTACTGATCTTTATCAAGTCCGGGCATCAGAACCCGCTCGAAGCTGGCCATCAGTTTTTCCCGCTGGCCGGGAGGCAGATCGGCCTCCGCAAACGACAGGACGCCGGAGGTGTATTTCTTCACGTAAGGCGACGCGTCGATCAGCTCCCGGACTTCTTCCGGCTTCCCCTGCAGGACGCTGGCGCCTTCACGCTGCCGGTCTTTACCCAGCAGATAGTCCACCGGCCCGGCGCCACCGCCGCGACCGCGTGGATGAAATTTAACGATCATCGTCCGTTCCTTTCTCAAGAACGGCGTGCCGCAGCCGCTCAAGCCCGGCATCGATGGCCATCAGCGCCGCCACAATCTGCACCCGGTCATGACCGGTACCGACGCCGGCGTTAACACGGCGGGCTATCTGGTTCAGGTTGTTGCCCATACCGGCAAGCTGGCGCAGCAGCGCCGGCGAGATCGAAGGAAGTTTTGCGGTACGAGCCGGCTTTTCGTCCAGGCAGGTCTGCCGCATCCACGCCGCCAGCTGCCTGCCGTCGCAGCGCTCAAGTAGCCGCCTGTGCTCATCCTCCGTCACCCACATGGTGAGCATCTTGTTCCGTTTCTCTGACAAAACAGTCTCCTGATAACCCCGGGACGGGCGGGAAAACCTTTCCCGGTCGGCGCGGGGTTGGACAAGCCGCAGGCGCGTCAGTGGCTGTTAGCGGGTTTCGGGGCGCAGCCCTGAACCAGTCACGTAGCGCTAGCGGAGTGTATACTGGCTTACTATGTTGGCACGGATGCGAATATCAGTGAAGTGCTTCATGTGGCAGGAGAAAAATGCAGCAGCGGAGCGTCAGCAGAATATGCGATACAGGATATATTCCGCTTCCTCGCTCACTGACTCGCTGCGCTCGGTCGTTCGGCTGCGGCGAGCGGTACCGGCTTACAGGCGGGGCGGAAATTTCCTGGGAGATGCCAGAAAGAAGCTTAACAGGGAAGCGATAAGGCCGCGGCGAAGCCGTTTTTCCATAGGCTCCGCCCCCCTGACAAGCATCACGAAATCTGACGCTCAAATCAGTGGTGGCGAAACCCGACAGGACTATAAAGATACCAGGCGTTTCCCCCTGGTGGCTCCC
>NZ_JBJHHG010000044.1:0-7934 GCF_045257065.1 Enterobacter sp. PP-008-ECC_S150
CAGGATATTCTCAGAACCTGCGCATGCAGGGGCAATACCTGGACCGTGAGACAGGGCTGCACTACAATCTGTTCCGGTATTACGACCCGGACTGCGGGCGGTTTACGCAGCAGGACCCGATAGGGCTGGCGGGGGGGATAAACCTTTACCAGTATGCGCCGAATGCGCTGGGGTGGGTGGATCCGTGGGGGTTAAGCCGGTGCAATACAGGGAAAAAACCAGGGCCGCAACTTCCTGGAGGAATTGCAGAAACATTTGATAAAAGCGTTTATAAAAACAGGCAGCTGAAAAGAGACGAGACTTTTTATAAATATCATGGTGTAAATAATAGAACAGGAAGAAAAATTTCTTGGCTGACAAATGAAAAATACAATTCCGAGGAGGTTTTGCGAGAAAAGCTAGCTATTCGCCATGATTGGGGTGTAAATATTACTAATGTATCAGAGTTTAGAGTTCCTAAAGGAACTTGGGTGAGTGAAGGTCCTGCGGCAGCTCAAGGGGCAGGATATCCTGGGATGGGATACCAGGCTGTGGTATCAAATCTTCCAAGAGCATGGGTGGTTAAAACTTTAAGGGTTCCCTGGTAATGAAATTGAATAACTTAAAAAATGCACTTGAAAAAATAATTTTTGAACTTAATGCCAATGGCAAACATGAATCGGCAAATTTTTTTCAAACTCGTTATGATCAGATGATAATTTTTGGAAACAAAATCCCATTTGAAATAGTTGAAAGTCTGTCAACATGCAGAGCTATGGCTCAATACGCAAACTTTTCCCTCAGGGAAGAAAAACTTTTAGATGATGTTGTTAATTACGCACTTGATATTAAAAAAATGATGCCCTGACATAAAGTAAAGAGAAGGATTGATTTTTGCGAGGTTATAATTAAGTGGCGTCTGTTTTTGAAGTGCTCACTCAAACAACAAAAAACAGATAATTTTTAATAAAAGAGCTCTATTAGCTGGCTTAATATATTAAAATCAAAGCCAGCATTAATCTATTCATCTGCGTGGTGACGAATTAAAGCATCGAAGCAGTCTTGCACCATTTCTTTACAATTTTGTACACTAAATCATGATGATAGACACTGTTCTTTTGATGATTTTTGGCCTTATTATTTTTGAGTGCAATTAGGCTTTAAAACTGTCTGCTAAGAGCTATTGCTGCAAACATGGTCTTTAGCTGATTCTAAAACTTGATCTGCTCACTCATCTTGCTATCATTAATTTGATATGAAGCTTTAAAATATTCAGCGCATTGTAAGATTACATTTTGCTAGTGTATGTAGGTGGTAATCGTACTCATTTACTTTATTGAAATATCACGGGATAAACATGATGTATTTCTTAGAAAGAAAAGATGCTGAAAAACTTCTCCATAAATTTTTAAAG
Organism: Enterobacter sp. PP-008-ECC_S150; assembly: GCF_045257065.1. Lineage (NCBI taxonomy): Bacteria > Pseudomonadati > Pseudomonadota > Gammaproteobacteria > Enterobacterales > Enterobacteriaceae > Enterobacter > Enterobacter sp. PP-008-ECC_S150. Next base: position 1,394 of record NZ_JBJHHG010000044.1, read on the forward strand.
AACACATTAAAAAATCAGACTGATATTGATAAACTAATGGGACTGGCAATTAATCATGATTTCGGCATTCCTATGAAAGGAATAATTTATGAATATGATAAAATGGAGAAAAACAAACCAACCAAACAAGATTTAGATGATCTTAACACATTGATGCATTTTTATGGTCCGTGAATAGAGATATGAACTCATGCTTCTAGAAGGATATAATTACGGACCGAAAGAAAATCATCCATGAAGAAAATATGATGATTTTTATGATTATTCATATAAAGTGCTTATCCCCAAATTAAAGTGCGAAGTTATTTTCAAAAATAAAAACACCAAACCTCTTTGGAATCTCCAGAACGATTTGATAAGTGAAATTTTATATAATATTTCGGGCTTCAGATTATAACATGTCGAGATGATCTGAACCTTTCTTATAACCGTAATGAAAATATTTATTAAGAGCGAAGATGATCGCTGACTTCAATTTTTTTAAAGAAAAAGACGTGCTCGAGTGGATATGCTACATAAGAAGCGTACGCTTAAGTATACCTTGCTTAGCTCTCGCAATGGTCGATTCAACACGCCAGTTAGTCTTTGCGTTAAGCGAGCCAAAGCCACTACCAACCGTTTTGACAATCTTCAATGCGCAGGGCGAAAAACTATTTTGGTCTGCACCTCCTGAAGGCGCATTTTTCTATTACTTAACTTTCAACCTGGCAAAGGAAGTGGTTGTGGTCTGTAGCTATGCGGAAAAGCAAAACGGCTGGCATGAGTGGTTTTATTCCTGGGATATGAAGCGTAATGCATTGTCTCAATTGGGCCCAGCGTATTAACATCAAAAGCGCCAAAAAACGATAACAATAACCGATGGCAAAAGAGGGCTGCATCAGCAGTTCCTACAAGCGGTTTAATAAACAGAGCTGAGAGGCAAAAGATGAGCGCGGTTTACATTGTCATTTTGACCTATACAAAACTACTCGAAGAAATCGACGCAGCGATACCAGCTCATGTTGAGTGGCTTTAAAACGGGTATGCATAGGGGATTTTCCTGGCGTCCGGAAGAAGGATCCCAAGAAACGGTGGAGTCATTCTCGCTAAGTGTGAGAGTCTTGCCTCTCTGGAAGAGCGCTTGCGCGAGGATTCTTTTCAGAGGTTAAAACTTGCGACTGTTAAGATCATTCCTTTTAAACCCAGCATGAAAACAGAACTATTAGACAATGTGTGTTAACCCCGCAATAAAAAATCCACGCCTAAGCGTGGATTTTCTTCATTCAAAACAAATCAAACATTAAACAGGAAGTTCATCACATCGCCATCTTTAACGATGCAATCTTTCCCTTTCGCACGCATCTTGCCTGATTCTTTCTCGCCTTGTTCTCAATAAGCTGTCGGTGTCCGACTTTACCCGGGACGAACTCCACCGGGAGACCAGCCGCACTCAGGGGCTGCTGACCACCCGCAGCGAGTACGACCGTCTTGGCCGCCTGCACCGCCGGGACGTCTTTACAGGCAATGCCCAGCGCCCGTCGCCGCGCCGCTGGTCCCGCCGCTGGGAATTACCACTACCGTAATAACCTGGTGCGTGAAGAGCGGGACGATAATCCGTTCAGCTGGTACCGCTGGCAGTACGATAGCGCCGGGCGCCTGCTGGTTCAGGACGGCACGCTGCCCGGACAGGAGCAGTGGCGCTGGGACGCTGCCGGTAACCCGCTCGAAGGAGCTGCTGAGAAGGTCACGCACAACCGTCTGACGCAGCTTAACGGCATTCGCTGGCGCTATGACATCCACGGACGCACCGTGGAGAAGGATAACGGCCAGACCCGCTGGCACTACCGCTACGACGGTGAACATCGCCTGACGGAGGTCATCAGCCAGCCGCGGGACCGCAATAAGCCGCAGACGAAGGTCAGCTTCCGCTACGATCCGCTCGGTCGCCGTATCAGCAAAACGCGACGCCAGATTCTGGGCGGCCAGCCAACCGGCAAGCCGGTGACCACCCGGTTTGTCTGGGAAGGGTTCCGCCTGCTGCAGGAGGTGCACGGAGATGCGCTGCTCACCTACGTCTACAGCGATCAGGACAGCTACGACCCGCTGGCGCGTATTGACGGCGTGGAAGCCCCTGAGATCTTCTGGTTCCACTGCCAGCCGAACGGCACGCCGGAGCGGATGACGGATATCGAAGGGCAGGTGCGCTGGGAAGGGGTGAACAGCGCCTGGGGCAAGCTGCTGCGGGAAAGCGAAACGCAGGTATCAGGATATTCTCAGAACCTGCGCATGCAGGGGCAATACCTGGACCGTGAGACAGGGCTGCACTACAATCTGTTCCGGTATTACGACCCGGACTGCGGGCGGCTTACGCAGCAGGACCCGATAGGGCTGGCGGGGGGGATAAACCTTTACCAGTATGCGCCGAATGCGCTGGGGTGGGTGGATCCGTGGGGGTTGAAACCAAGATGTGCACCGACGAAAGCAAATGACCATAATCAGGCTGCTTTCGGACGGCAGTGGCAAGGGCATGGGGAGTACAAAGGACGCGACTTATGGTCTAACACAATGTTAAAAGAAGGTGATGTCATCTACGGTGGTGCTCCTGGACAATCTGGCTTTTATTTTGATAAGGCAACTCTTGATGCCGCTGGCGGTAGTAGACAAAAACTATGGGAGAGTCTGCAGGTACAGCCACATAGAATCTTTGGATTCCGTAGCAAAATTCAGGCGTACCGTGTAAAACGTGATGTAGTAGCTGGAACGGGACAAGCATTATCACAAGATCCTGTTGTTTTTGGTCAGGGAGGAGGAACACAATTTTTCCTTTCAAATTATAAAACTGTGCTTAAGCCTATTGGCAAGCCTTTTGATATCGGAATGTAACTATGAATCTTGATATAGATACAGGCGCTTTTTGCTTCAAAAAAATACTCTCACTGACACCACTTACAACCAAAAAAGAAATAATGAATAATGATAATTTAAACTGGGAGGCCTGGCCTGATAAGGGATGTGATACAGTCTCCTATAGAGCTATTTTTAACATAAAAGGAAACGCGCATGGTGATATTTATTTGATAGTTAACTTTATTCAACCTAATGATGAAAATGCTGTTATAGGCAGTTGGAGTTTCGCACCTTATAAATTAATCGATGGAGAACAAAAAAAACCTGAGGGGAAAGTTACAAAAAAACTAAGGGGTTGGTTCAGAGATAAAACGAATGTTGACCTTCCAGTTAGTGGAGCATGGGGCCATATAAATGCGGCATATGACCCTTGGAATTGTTCAGGTGCAATTTATTGTAATTATCGTTCTGGTTTTAGAGATGAAAAATCTTGGAAGGATTATTGCAAATGGAATAATATAAAACCATGAATTGTGTGCGTCTTGGTGTAAAAATTCTCGCAATCATTTAATTATGCGGTGTAGAAAAATCATATGGGCTAAATAAAATTGAAATTGACCCTATGGGGGTATTTTTTCATGCCAAAGATATCCTTCTATAAAAATAATTAAACATTTGTGGTATTTCTAAGATTAAAAATATCAGATTTAAATGCAATTATTTTCTTATAATTATCTAAGGTTTTAAGTTAATAATCGTTCAGGGGTGCGCGTACCAACCGGAAATTAACTCAGAAAAATACCTGTCTGATTGGCAGAAATAATTACTAAACTGGAAATTCCTGATGCCACGGAAACAGACATAATTAGGTGGATCTTTGATTGGAGGCGGGTATCAGTCTCATATGAGACAAAGTCATTTAATCATGGAGTATATATAGTTTGGAATATAAAGTAGTCACTTCCAGACAAGGTGGTTTAAATATGTTAGAAATGAAACTTGATGTTCATACTGGATTTGTAGCGATTAACAACTACCCCATCGAATTAAAAGATGTTGATACTTTTAAAAATTCCGAATTTTACAAGTTCTTCTCGCCATTGACTACAGTAGGTCCTTTTTATTTCGCTATAGATAATATTAAATGGAAAGATCAAATTTTCATTTTGGAACTAAGGCCTTCAGCATTTTCTTTTACCCCATCATTATTCCTTACTAGTAAGGATGGAAGTTTTTATAAAACGCTAAATGATTGGGATAAAAGGGCAAGTCTGAGTAATTTATCGGATGAGCAGCAGCGTTTGACAGCATGGGTTGAGAATGAAATAACCTCGAAGTCTAAACTTAAAATTACAACCCCACCATATGGAATTCAATGGGTGCATGAATGGGGAAGTATTGTTGTGCAGTCTAATGAAAAAGGCTTCGATTGTGGTATTTATATCGAATGGAATGTTTGACATAAATACTGTTATTAATTACTAAAATCCTTCATCTCTTCTCGCCTTACTTTTTTATTAATAAACTTAAAAGCTCAAAAAATGAAAATAACTAATCGACTGAAAAAGAAGATGTTAGTCCTGGATGGCATTGATAATGCCTTTATAGATTATGGCGCAGAAATAGCATGCCCTGAATGCGAGGGTGTAATAGTCTATTCCATCGTAAACTCATATGACTTTGACTCGCTCTCTGAAGAGATAAAATACTTTTTGGTTAAGAAGATGAGATGTGTGAAATTTGTTAGTGAACATAAGAAGTATATCTACGATGAAAGCCATTTATATGTTTCGAAAAACACATGTTCAAAGTGTTTAAAGGAGTTTTCTACTGTATTAACGTATAAAGAAGTGCAACCAGCCCGATACCGGGTATATGTTGTGGGGCTTTTTGACGGTGATTTGAAACAGTTCAAACTTTAAAAGTTGAGATTTACCAATGATTGAAAATCTCATTTGTATTAAAGAAAATGACCTGCTTCAATGGGTGTGTGGTGAAAGTAAAATACTGATTAGTATGCCATTTTTAGACTATGCAATGGTCGACTCGACACGCCAGTTAGTCTTTGCGTTAAGCGAGCCAAAGCCATTACCAGCCGTTTTGACCATCTTCAATGCGCAGGGAGAAAACCTATTTTGGTCAGCACCTCCTGAAAACGCATTTTTCTATTACTTAACTTTCAACCTGTCAAAGGAAGTGGTTGTGGTCTGTAGCTATGCGGAAAAGCAAAACGGATGGCATGATTGGTTTTATTCCTGGGATATGAAGCGTAACGCGTTGTCTCTATCGGGCCCTGCGTATTAACATCAAAAGCGCCAAAAAACGATAACAATAACCGATGGCAAAAGAGGGCTGCATAAGCAGTTCCGACAAGCGGTTTAAAAAACAGAGCTGAGAGGGAAAAGATGAGCACGGTTTAATTTGTCATTTTGCCCTATATAAAACCACGTGAAGAAATCGACACAGCGATACCTGCCTATGTTGAGTGGCTCAAAAAGGGGGACGCAGAGGGGATTTTCCTGACGTCCGGAAGACGGATCCCAAGAAACGGTTGCACCATTCTCGCTCAGTGTGAAAGTCTTGCCTCTCTTGAAGAGCGCTTACGCGAGGATCCTTTTCAGACTTTTAAGCTTGCGACTGCTGAAATCATTCCTTTAAACCCTAGAGTTAAGAAAGGACCCTTGGGAAATGTGTTTTGACTCCGTAAAAAATCAAACATTAAATAATAAGTTCATCACATCGCCATCTTTTACGATGTAGTCCATCCCTTCCGCAAGCATTGCCTGCTCCTTCGTGCCTTACTCACCCTGCCTTTATAAGTAGTCGGTCTCCGATTTTACCCGCCACGAACTCCAGTGCAAGACCAGCCCGTAGGGGCTGCTGATAACCCGCAGGAAGGATCTGCTGAGAAGTTCACGCACAACCGCCTGACGCAGCTGACAGCATTCGCTGGCGCTATGACATCCACGGCCGCACCGTGAGAAGGATAACGGCCAGACCCGCTGGCACTATCGCTACGACGGTGAGCATCGCCTGACGGAGATCATCAGCCAGCCGCGGGACCGCAACAAAACGCAGATTTGGCCAAAAATAAAATTAGAGAGATATGAAATTTATGAGCATGGAATTTTATAACTTCAAACCTAGAAAAAATCTCTATGATGGGGAAGAGAATTATTTTTATGAGTTTTCAGAAAAAATATGCATTCCATTTTTAAATGTGGAGATTGATTTTAAAAATATAGATGCAATACCTCTTTGGAATGTCGATAGCTCTTTAAAAAAAGAAATGGCAAGTAACATTTCCGGAGTAATGGTTTTAAACTTTGATGATGATCCAGATCCTACTTATAAATACAATAATCTTGATGTTTATATTTATTCTGGTTTTCTGGAAAACAAAAAAATTCATATTGTAATGGCGCAAGGTGAAAGTCAACCTGCTAGATATAAAATTATACTGCTAGGTTTAGTGATAGTTGGATAATGTTTATTGAGGGGTAAGGAGTGTGGGGCGCTCGCCCTCAGCACTCATCTACATAAACCTTTATTAATGGCATTCGCTGGCGCTATGACATCCACGGACGCACCGTGGAGAAGGATAACGGCCAGACCCGCTGGCACTACCGCTACGACGGTGAACATCGCCTGACGGAGGTCATCAGCCAGCCGCGGGACCGCAATAAGCCGCAGACGAAGGTCAGCTTCCGCTACG
>NZ_JBJHHG010000045.1:0-7327 GCF_045257065.1 Enterobacter sp. PP-008-ECC_S150
ACTTTGGCCGGGTAAATTTTTTACGGTAAACAGCCTTCCCGCGACGATCCTGGCAATGAATATGGAAAGAGTTTTTACCCAGATCGATACCAATGAGCGCAATGTTTTCCATGATAGTTGTCATTTTCAGAAGACGACTGCACCAATTGACGGGGCGTAACGCCAGATGTGCAGGCGACTCCTGACAACGCAATATCAGAAGTCATCTGCACCAATCTCGACTATGCTCAATACTCGTGTGCACCAAAGCGAGGTGTGAGCATGGCGTCAGACACATCATTGATTGCCGAGCAAGGCGTGGCCACCCTGCCCGATGCGGCTTGGGCGCAGGCCCGGCAACGGGCGGAAATCATCGGGCCGCTGGCAGCGCTTGATGTGGTCGGGCATGAAGCCGCCGATGCCGCTGCTCACGCGCTTGGCCTGTCCAGGCGGCAGGTGTATGTCCTAATCCGCCGTGCCCGGCAAGGTGCTGGGCTTGTGACGGACCTGGCTCGCAGCCGATCCGGCGGCGGAAAAGGCAAGGGACGCTTGCCGGAATCAGTTGAGCGCATCATCCGCGAGTTGCTGCAAAAGCGCTTCCTGACCAAGCAGAAGCGTAGCCTGGCAGCGTTCCACCGCGAGGTCGCGCAGGCTTGCAAAGCGCAAAAGCTGCGGGCGCCGGCGCGCAACACCGTGGCTCTGCGGATCGCCGGCCTCGATCCGCTCAAGGCCACTCGCCGCCGGGAAGGTCAGGATGCGTCCCGCAGCCTGCAAGGTGTCGGTGGTGAGCCTCCCGCCGTGACCGCGCCACTGGAACAAGTGCAGATTGATCACACGGTCATCGACCTGATCGTGGTGGACGAGCGCGACCGGCAACCGATTGGCCGTCCGTATCTGACCATCGCCATCGACGTGTTTACCCGCTGCGTGCTCGGCATGGTCGTCACGCTGGAAGCGCCGTCATCTGTTTCGGTCGGCCTGTGCCTTGTGCATGTCGCCTGCGACAAGCGTCCCTGGCTGGAGGGTCTGAACATAGAAATGGAGTGGCCGATGAGCGGCAAGCCCAGGCTGCTCTACCTGGACAACGCGGCCGAGTTCAAGAGCGAAGCGCTACGCCGAGGCTGCGAGCAGCATGGCATCCGGCTTGACTATCGCCCGCTCGGGCAGCCGCACTACGGCGGCATCGTGGAACGGATCATCGGCACGGCGATGCAGATGATCCACGACGAATTGCCAGGGACGACCTTCTCCAACCCTGACCAGCGCGGCGACTACGATTCCGAAAACAAGGCCGCCCTGACGCTGCGTGAGCTGGAGCGCTGGCTCACATTGGCGGTCGGCACCTACCACGGCTCCGTGCACAACGGCCTGCTCCAGCCGCCGGCAGCGCGCTGGGCCGAAGCTATCGCGCGGACCGGCGTGCCAACCGTCATCACTCGCACCACGGCTTTTCTGGTCGATTTTCTGCCCATCATCCGCCGCACGCTGACCCGCACCGGCTTCGTCATCGACCACATCCATTACTACGCCGATGCGCTCAAGCCGTGGATAGCTCGGCGCGACCGCTTGCCTGCGTTCCTGATCCGGCGCGACCCGCGCGACATCAGCCGCATTTGGGTGCTGGAGCCGGAGGGGCAGCACTATCTGGAAATTCCATACCGCACCTTGTCGCACCCGGCTGTCACCCTCTGGGAACAACGACAGGCGCTGGCGAAATTGCGGCAGCAAGGGCGCGAACAGGTGGATGAGTCGGCGCTGTTTCGCATGATCGGCCAGATGCGCGAAATCGTGTCCACCGCGCAGAAAGCTACGCGCAAGGCGCGGCGCGACGCGGATCGACGCCAGCATCTCAAGGCAACGGCAGTTCTTTTCAAAACCACGCCACCACCGGACGCGGACATGGCTGACCCGCAGGCAGACAACCAGCCACCTGCCAAACCGTTCGACCAGATTGAGGAGTGGTAGCCGTGGAAGAATATCCCATCATCGACTTGTCCCACCTGATGCCGGTGGCCCAGGGCTTGGCCCGTCTTCCGGCGGACGAACGCATCCATCGCCTTCGCGCTGACCGCTGGATCGGCTATCCGCGAGCAGTCGAGGCGCTGAATCGGCTGGAAGCCCTGTATGCGTGGCCGAACAAACAACGCATGCCCAACCTGCTGTTGGTCGGTCCAACCAACAACGGCAAGTCGATGATCGTCGAGAAATTCCGCCGCACCCACCCGGCCAGCTCCGACGCCGACCAGGAGCACATTCCGGTACTGGTCGTGCAGATGCCATCCGAACCGTCGGTAATCCGCTTCTACGTCGCGCTACTTGCCGCGATGGGCGCGCCATTGCGCCCGCGCCCACGGCTGCCGGAAATGGAGCAATTGGCGCTGGCACTGCTACGCAAGGTCGGCGTGCGCATGCTGGTGATCGACGAATTGCACAACGTCCTGGCCGGCAACAGCGTCAACCGCCGGGAATTCCTCAACCTGCTGCGTTTCCTCGGCAACGAGCTGCGCATCCCGCTGGTCGGGGTCGGCACACGCGATGCCTACTTGGCGATCCGCTCGGACGACCAGTTGGAAAACCGCTTCGAGCCGATGATGCTGCCGGTGTGGGAGGCCAACGACGATTGCTGCTCACTGCTGGCCAGCTTCGCGGCTTCGCTCCCGCTGCGGCGACCCTCGTCGATTGCCACGCTGGATATGGCCCGCTACCTGCTCACGCGCAGCGAGGGCACCATCGGCGAGCTGGCGCACCTGTTGATGGCGGCGGCCGTCGCTGCCGTGGAGAGCGGTGAGGAAGCGATCAACCATCGCACGCTCAGCATGGCCGATTACACCGGTCCCAGCGAGCGGCGGCGGCAATTCGAGCGGGAACTGATGTGAAGCCAGCGCCACACTGGCCACTGCATCCGGCTCCCAGGGAAGGCGAAGCCTTGTCTTCGTGGCTCAACCGCGTGGCCCTTTGCTATCACATGGAGGTGTCCGAGCTGCTGGAGCACGATCTTGGTCACGGCCAGGTTGATGACCTGGACACCGCGCCACCACTGGCGCTGCTGGCGATGCTCTCCCAGCGGAGCGGCATCGAGCCGGACCGGCTGCGTTGCATGAGTTTCGCCGGCTGGGTGCCTTGGCTACTGGACAGCCTTGATGATCAGATTCCAGATGCATTGGAAACCTATGCGTTCCAGCTCTCGGTGCTGCTGCCGAAACTCCGCCGTAGGACGCGATCCATCACGAGCTGGCGTGCCTGGCTGCCCAGCCAGCCGATACATCGCGCCTGCCCGCTCTGTCTGAACGATCCGGAGAACCAAGCCGTACTGCTCGCGTGGAAGCTGCCCCTGATGCTGAGCTGCCCACTGCATGGCTGCTGGCTGGAATCCTATTGGGGCGTGCCAGGGCGGTTTCTCGGCTGGGAGAACGCCGACGCCGAACCGCGCACTGCCAGCGACGCGATTGCGGCGATGGACCAGCGTACCTGGCAGGCACTGACGACCGGCCACGTGGAGTTGCCGCGCCGACGCATCCACGCCGGATTGTGGTTTAGGCTGCTACGCACGCTGCTCGATGAGCTGAACACCCCGCTTTCGACGTGCGGCACCTACGCGGGGTATCTCCGCCAAATCTGGGAATGCTGCGGGCATCCGCTGCGTGCTGGGCAAAGTCTGTGGCGACCGTATGAAACCCTGAACCCGGCAGTACGGTTGCAGATGCTGGAGGCGGCGGCAACGGCAATCAGCTTGATTGAGGTGAGGGATATAAGCCCGCCAGGCGAGCACGCAAAGCTATTCTGGTCCGAGCCCCAAACCGGGTTCACCAGTGGCCTGCCGGCGAAAGCGCCGAAGCCCGAACCCGTCGATCACTGGCAGCGTGCAATCCAGGCCATTGATGAGGCCATCATTGAAGCACGACACAACCCCGAGACGGCACGCTCGCTGTTCGCGTTGGCTTCCTATGGTCGGCGCGACCCCGCTTCCTTGGAACAGTTGCGCGCCACCTTCGCGAAGGAAGGCATCCCCCCGGAATTTCTGTCACATTATGAGCCTAGCCTACCCTTTGCATGCCTTAGACAGAATGACGGGTTAAGTGACAAATTTTGACGTGCAGAGCTTCCCGATGCAAACTGTCACATAATCGAACGTATATGTGACAGGTACAAGATGCTGATTGGCTACATGCGAGTATCGAAGGCGGATGGCTCCCAGGCGACGGACTTGCAGCGCGATGCGCTGGTCGCGGCCGGTGTTGATCCGGCGCATCTCTATGAAGACCAAGCGTCCGGAAAACGCGAGGATCGTCCCGGTCTGGCGAGCTGTCTGAAGGCACTACGGCCAGGCGACACGTTGGTCGTTTGGAAACTGGATCGGCTCGGGCGCGACCTGCGCCATCTGATCAATACCGTCCATGACCTGACCGGACGCGGCATCGGCCTCAAGGTGCTGACCGGGCACGGCGCGGCCATTGACACCACGACCGCCGCCGGCAAGCTGGTCTTCGGTATCTTCGCCGCGCTGGCCGAGTTCGAGCGCGAGTTGATCGCCGAGCGCACCGTGGCGGGCCTGGCCTCAGCACGGGCACGCGGCCGGAAAGGCGGCCGGCCGTTCAAGATGACCGCCGCCAAGCTGCGGCTGGCGATGGCGGCAATGGGGCAGTCAGAGACCAAGGTCGGCGACCTGTGCCAGGAACTTGGCATCACGCGGCAGACCCTGTATCGGCATATTTCACCCAAGGGCGAGCTACGTCCAGATGGCGAGAAGCTACTCAGCCGAATTTGATGCCGACATGAGGCGACGTAGCGAAAGCGTGGTTTGTCTCAATTTGACGGCGGCGAACCGCAAGCGTTCGGTTCGCCGCTCGTTTCGGTCGCAGTGCTGGCCCGCGCCTGGAAACGTTGATAACACTCCAGCCCGCAGAAGTGCTCGACGTACTCCGCGCCTTCCGGTGTGAAGGCGGCATCGAGCGGAATTTCCTTGCAGCACACGCAGCAACTGGTGGCGGTCGGATCATTTGCATTCATGGTGGCACCCCTCCATTGACTGACGAAGACGGCGAATGCCGCCGCCGGCATCGGCTTTGCGAACAGAAAGCCTTGCCCGCGCTCGAACGCTTGGGCCCTCCGCCGTAGTCCATCCATCCGGCCGGGAAGCGCTCATGATCTTTCCCTGAATGCCCGCAACGCCCGCGCCAGTGACAGAAGAAACAGGCCGGTCAAACCGAGCGCCGTGATGACCCAATACTCGACAAGGAATGCACCGGCGGTTGTGCCGGCCAGCACGGCAGCGAGGATGGACAGGTGGCAGGGGCAAGTCAGCACGGCCAGCGTGCCCCACAGGTAGCCGGTGAACGGTTTGTGCGTCTCGGCCGGCATGCGCTCGGGGCTGTTCATGGCAAACTCTCCGCATGCTGTGCCGGCGCGGTCGGCATGGCGGCCAACTGCACTTCCAGATTGGCCAACGCTTCGCGCCGGCGTTCGACGAACTGACGCAGCACAGCAAGCTGCGCGGCAGTTTCATCGCAGTTCGCCGCATCCAGCGCCCGGCACAGCCGCGCCAATGCGCCGAGGCCGATGCCCGCCTCGAAGGCGGCCCACACGAAGCACAGTCGCTGCAAGGCGGCGTCATCGAACAGGCCGTAGCCACCCGTGGTGCAGGCGACTGGCCGCAGCAATCCGCGCAGCAGGTAGTCGCGCACGATATGCACGCTCACCCCGGCATCAAGGGCCAGCCGGGACACCGTGTAGGCGTTCATCGAACACCTCCTTTTGGTCGGTTCACGGCAATGCATATACCGTTTCGCCGAGTTCAATCCGCGCGCTGCGAATCCGATGCCGGTGCCGTAGAACATTGGGTCGATATCCGATCACGGTGTCCTAGATGACATGGTCTGCAACAGATGTCGATTAAACTCCTGGCCCAAGCCGAAAGCCTCGTGGACACTGACGATCGCCAATCCTTCCAATCCTTGATGCTTGGAGGCCCAGTCTTCCGCCGTCGGGACAGATGCAAAGAAATGTACATGGCAACAGAAGGACTGACGAACGTCGGCTGCTTCCTGCGGCAATACCAAGGACACCGCCATGCCGGCAGGTTCGACAGCCTGTATCTCGCTGGGTGAAACCGTGAGTGAAACGGGTGCTCCGGTTGCAGCGCAATGCGATGAGACGCGAGCTGTACGGCCGATCAGCGCCGGAAATATCAAGGTGTCCAGCGCGCACCAGGCATACAGACGGCGGTCGTCAATTTCAAAGACATACGAAGTCTCGCGCAAGGTGAGGCCGTAGCCGATGATGTTCCCATCTTTGTCATATTCGGTACTGGTGGCCTGTTCGAGTACGGCGGCCACTCGCTCAGCGGGCCAGTCGAGAATCCCGGCAAGTGTCGTTCGTGAAACCGGACGCCCCTTGGCGAGTTCCCGCAGTAGCGGGACCAAGAGATCCGCAGTACCATTGGTACGATTGACCGAAGTGAGACGTTCTAAAATATATGGGGCGAGCTTCATGGTTCCATCTCCTTTCATCCTGCGCAGCAGGACAATTGTTTGACATCCTTGGTGAAGGTCTGCGCCGCGAGCTTCAGCCCCTCGACCATCGTCAGGTAGGGGAACAACTGGTCAGCCAGTTCCTGTACGGTCATGCGGTTACGGATCGCGAGCACCGCCGTCTGGATCAGCTCGCCCGCTTCCGGGGCCACTGCCTGTACCCCAATGAGTCGTCCGCTACCTTCCTCGGCTTGTCCTTTCGAATTTGAATTGGATAGCGTAACCTTACTTCCGTACTCATGTACGGAGTCAAGCGGTATGGAAAATAATTTGGAGAACCTGACCATTGGCGTTTTTGCCAAGGCAGCCGGCGTCAACGTGGAGACCATCCGGTTCTATCAGCGCAAGGGCTTGTTGCCCGAGCCGGACAAGCCCTATGGCAGCATTCGCCGCTATGGCGCGGCGGACGTGACACGGGTGCGATTCGTGAAATCGGCCCAGCGGTTGGGCTTCAGCCTGGATGAAATCGCCGAGTTGCTGCGGCTCGACGATGGCACCCACTGCGAGGAGGCCAGCAGCCTGGCCGAGCACAAGCTCCAAGACGTGCGCGAGAAGATGGCCGATTTGGCGCGCATGGAGGCTGTGCTGTCTGACCTGGTGTGCGCCTGCCATTCGCGGCAGGGGAATGTTTCGTGTCCGCTGATTGCGTCGTTGCAAGGTGGAACGAGCTTGGCAGGGGCTTCCACAGCTTAGCGTGCTTTATTTAATGAGATGGTCACTCCCTCCTTCCCAGTACTATGCTGAGGACAGGCTTTCATTCGGAGAACCATCATGGAAAACATTGCGCTTATTGGTATCGATCTGGGTAAGAACTCTTTCCA
>NZ_JBJHHG010000046.1:0-6715 GCF_045257065.1 Enterobacter sp. PP-008-ECC_S150
AAGGTATTGAGGTGATGCGTGCACTACGCAAAGGCCAGGCCTCAGCATTTTATTATGGTGATCCCCTGGGCGAAATGCGCCTGGTAAGCAGAGTTTTTGAAATGTAAGGCCTTTGAATAAGGCAAAAGGCTGCCTCATCGCTAACTTTGCAACAGTGCCTTAATTACCGGTGGGGATTCAGGGATTGGTCGTGCTGTTGCTATTGCCTATGCTCGTGAAGGCGCTGATGTTGCGATTAACTATTTACCTGAAGAAGAAGACGATGCGCGTGAAGTGGTCGATCTGATAAAAAAAGCAGGCAGAAATGTTTTGGCCATCCCCGGAGATATCCGTGATGAGGCTTTTTGCGGTCATCTGGTAACACAGGCGGTAAAAGGACTGGGAGGGTTGGATATCCTCGTCAATAATGCGGGTCGTCAGCAATTTTGTGAGTCAATTGAGGAACTCACCACAGAAGACTTCGACGCAACATTCAAAACCAATGTTTACGCTATGTTTTGGATCACCAAAGCGGCCATACCCCATCTTTCACCAGACAGCGTGATAATTAATACCTCCTCCGTACAGGCTTATGAGCCAAGTGAAATCTTGCTTGATTATGCTCAGACTAAAGCAGCTATCGTGGCATTTACTAAATCGCTGGCGAAACAGCTGGCCCCGAAAGGGATCCGTGTCAATGCCGTCGCGCCGGGTCCATACTGGACTGTACTGCAGTGCTGTGGTGGTCAACCGCAGGAAAAGGTGGAGAAATTTGGGGCAAATGCGCCGCTGGGACGCCCTGGTCAACCGGTGGAAATCGCGCCGCTTTATGTCACCCTGGCCGCTCGGGAGAACAGCTATACGTCTGGTCAGGTCTGGTGTTCTGATGGGGGGACCGGAACCCTCTAACGTTTACGATCTGTGCGTCGAAAGTGACTTTTAAGGCAAGGGCGGACACTATTGTATAAGGGCGGGAGCGGTACTTACCGCTCCGTGAATGCTAACCAATCACCGCGATGCCAAGTCGCTCCATGAGCAACGATGCCTGGTAGTTGTCCAACTTAACGCCTTGTAAATCAACGCCCCGAATATCTAAGTCACCCAACTCCGAATTGGTCAGATCGCAATGTGTGAAGTTTGCTGCTCGCCAGTCGAAAGTCGAAAACTCGCCGCCGGAGAGATCTGAACCACTGAACGTCGCGCCCAGTACCTGGGCACCTATCCAACGGTTTTCCCACAGCTCACACTTTTCCAACACGACTTTCGAAAAATTGGCGTAGCTTAGATTGGTATTCGTGATATATGCGCTACAAAACCAGGTGCGCGTGGTGATCATATTCATAAAGCTTGCGCCGCGGAAATCTGCGCCTTGTGCGCGGCAGTGGCGAATTTCAATGCCCAGCGCACTGGAATTGCGAAAATCCGCCATGGATAAATCACAGCTTTTAAAAATGGCATCTTTCAGCATCGCACGACTAAAATTGCACCCTTTCTGGCTTTCACGATCATAGAACTGACAGCCGATAAATTCAGTGCCGCTCAGGTCGGCACCTGAAAAATCACAGTTAAAAAATGTACTATTTTCAATTTTCTCACCGGTGAAACGGTTTCTGTCAATTTTTTCGCCAACGAGTGCCAGAGCCATATTTGTACCTGTTTTTTTTATACAGTAATGGCGTCATGGTAAACCCTGATGAGGTTATGCGTCAAATCCGCCAATATGACATCTGCAAATGTGCGTTAAATCTGGTGTTTTTTCAGCAAAGCGCGAAGCTGATGGTAAGTCAGACCCAGTAATTCAGCGGCTTTTTTCTGGTTAAATTTTGCCTGCTGTAAGCTGGTTTGTAGAAAGTCTTTCTCTTGCTGCTGCTGGAATTCACGCAGATCCAGCGGTAACCCTACAGACATCGGTTTAGTTTCCGGCGCCTGCGGCTGAGTAGTGTGGCGGCGGAAGGGGTCAATGATTATCTCATCCAGCGGGTAATCACTGGTTCCATGCCGGTAAACGGATCGCTCCACGACGTTTTTCAGTTCACGAATATTGCCCGGCCAACGGTAGTGGAGGAGAGTTTCTCTGGCCTCGGCACTAAAACCCGGAAACAGAGGTAATCCGATCTCGCGGCACATCTGAATGGCAAAATGGGGTTCTAGGGATTTTCCGTCCAAAAACGACAAAGTGCTCTGGAGGCCGCGCCGTCCGTGGCCTCCAGAGGGGTATTACTTTTCGCTGACGGGTAAATATCCCTCGATTGAGCGCATAAGCTCCTCCAGATCTGGCAATTTTTCGCTCAATTCGAAGTGGTAAGTCCCCTTGAGGTTAATGTTGTGCCAGGCCACAGGGGATGCCTGTTTGACGATATCTATTCTCTTGGTATCTCCTTGGTATTCGAAGCTGGTCAACAGCTGGCTGAGTATCCTGGAGTTGAAGTAAACGATGGCATTGGTGACCAGGCGAGCGCACTCATTCCATAGCTGGATTTCTTCGTCTGAACTGCCCCGGAACTGATCCCCATTGACGCTGCTCACGGCCCGACGCAGTTGGTGATAGGCCTCTCCCCGGTTCAGCGCGCGCTGAACATAGTTTCTTAAACTGGCATCATCGATGTAGCACAGTAGATAATTCGCTTTCACCAGGCGATTGTATTCCGTCAGGGCTTCCAGCAGCGGGTGATTGCGCTTGTACTCCGAGAGCTTTCTCACCAAGGTGGGGTTCTAGGGATTTTCCGTCCAAAAACGACAAAGTGCTCTGGAGGCCGCGCCGTCCGTGGCCTCCAGAGGGGTATTACTTTTCGCTGACGGGTAAATATCCCTCGATTGAGCGCATAAGCTCCTCCAGATCTGGCAATTTTTCGCTCAATTCGAAGTGGTAAGTCCCCTTGAGGTTAATGTTGTGCCAGGCCACAGGGGATGCCTGTTTGACGATATCTATTCTCTTGGTATCTCCTTGGTATTCGAAGCTGGTCAACAGCTGGCTGAGTATCCTGGAGTTGAAGTAAACGATGGCATTGGTGACCAGGCGAGCGCACTCATTCCATAGCTGGATTTCTTCGTCTGAACTGCCCCGGAACTGATCCCCATTGACGCTGCTCACGGCCCGACGCAGTTGGTGATAGGCCTCTCCCCGGTTCAGCGCGCGCTGAACATAGTTTCTTAAACTGGCATCATCGATGTAGCACAGTAGATAATTCGCTTTCACCAGGCGATTGTATTCCGTCAGGGCTTCCAGCAGCGGGTGATTGCGCTTGTACTCCGAGAGCTTTCTCACCAAGGTGGCTTGCGTTGTTTTCCGCTGCTTAAGTGATACTGCAATCCGTTGGATGGTATCCCAGTGCTGCGCAATACGATGGGTATTGATTGGCTTTTTTAAGCACAGCTGAATTCGGTGTTCTTTGTCTTCCTTGACATCAAACATGTCATTGATCACTTTGCCAACCTGGGCATAGCGTGGGGCAAACTGGTATCCGAACAGATCCAGTAACGCGAAGTTCACATGGTTCACCCCATGGGTATCGGTTGAGAGCACATCCGGAATGATGTCTGACGTATTGCTCATCAACAAATCAAAGATGTAGTGCGATTCATGTTCGTTGGCGCCGATCACTCTGGCGTTGATCGCAGCGTGATTGGCGATCAAGGTCATGGCAGAAACACCTTTTTGAGTGCCAAAGTACTTCGACGAATAACGGGTTTTGAAGGTCTCGCGCCGGGCTTCGAACTTTTGACCATCGGCACTGGCGTGGATCACATCTTCCTGGATGTTGTAGTACCGGAAGATGGGTAGCTTGGCTGTCGCGTTATTGATGTTGTCGTTAGCAGCATTCAATGTTTCCAGGCGAAGATAGTTCGCCTGGATAGTGCTGAGCTGATCATAGGTACGATCAGAGATCTGTGCCATGCCGTAAATGCCTTGATTGGTTGCATTGCCGACCAGAATTGCCAACAGGTCATATTCATGGGAACGGCTTCTGGATTGGGAACCCAGCACATGAGCGAAGCAGTCAATGAAACCGGTGTCACGATCAACCATGCGCAGTACATCCGCAATCCCCGTTGTGGGAATTTGCTGGAAGAAGGGATTGTTGACCAGATGATGTTTGCTGGCCGAAGGCAGGCGCCAGAAGCGTTTACCCTGCGGATTACGCAAGATGATATTCCGGTTGTCTTCCTGTTCAAGATATTCGCCGACTTCGTACAAACGGGTATCCAATTCCATGGCCATCTGTTTGATCAGCTTTTCAGGCTCCTCCGCTAATTTTGTAAAATGGCTCTGTTGAAGCAGCGTATATTTGTTTTTTCGCCAATGTTCCCCGTCGATCAGGTCGGCGTCGAGTGCCCGGTATTTAGTGATATCAGGCAGCGTCAGCTGGCCATTCAGGCGATCAGGAATCTGTTGATAGAGGAACCACTCATAACGATCGATCAGGATATTCCCTTCACCATCCAGCAGGAATTCACGTGATTTTTTGGAAAGGAGTCTGGTGTCGGCAGTTTGCAACTGAGCGTCCTGGCCGTTGAGTTCGTTTTGTGTTTTCGCCAAGGCGGCCGCTAAGTGCTGGGTGCCGTCGCAGCCTTCGAAGCGCAGACATAGGAACAACTCTCGCAGCAAACCTTTCCGCAGACTTTCTTTCTCGTCGCAGTACTGCCACATGGCTTCATCGACCGATCGTCGCTGCTCGTTCAGGAAGAGACATACAGATTCCAGATCCCTTTTGGTCAGCAGGCTCAGTGCTTGCTGTCTTACTGTTGCAAACGGTAGTTGCAGATCAATGCTGTCATCAATGAACAGGTGCAGTACTTCAGCTGCCTTGCTGACATTTTTAGCTGCTTTTTGCCAATCCTTAAACACCGCTTCCTGCGCATAATCCTTTGCCTTCTGTTTGGTCTGTCTGACATGATGCACAAAGCCATCGGCAATACGTTCCAGCGCTTGCTGCCATCGCGTTTGAAGATAGCACAATAAATACAGCCATTGGCTGCCTACGGTTTGACGTTTCAGTTTGGCACCGTAGTAGTCGACTTTCTCTGCCAAGTGTTGCAGATTTTTCTGCGACAGTGATAGCGTGCTCAACAGCAGATCCACTTCCGGCATCCAATGCTGGATATGGCGATAGACAATCAGTTCTTTCTCCAACTCGGTTCCGGTGAAGTTACGAGCCGATTGTCGCAACTGTCGGAACGGCAGTGGACCTGTGCCGTTCACGAGCTCCGCCAGTGCTTGCTTAAGACCGCGTGACATTGCACGCTCAAGGTGCGCGGCCATGTGTTCCTGTTCGTCTCCCACCACCTGACTGATGATCTTTTGCAGCGTGCTGTAGGCAGGGATTGCGATCTTCTGCCCCGAACAATATTCATTGGCCGCATCGAAGAGGTGCCTAGGCGCTGTCCAGGCTCTGGCTTGCTGGGATAAGTAATCTCTCAACGCCGCTCCATGGTCTTTGACATTCCAGCGCTGGTAGTTGCAGAGCTGGAAAACACGTTGGTAAATCCGTTCGTTCTCTTTTGGCGTGAGATTAAAGGGTCTACAGCCTGGGCCTGGTAGAACGGTTTGATAAACGTATTTGAGGTCCTGCTTGATCTGATGAAAGCCGGGATTCAGCACCACCGGCTTGGCTTTGAAATAGCCCAGCAGTACCACCAGCATGTAACGCTGGCCCCGATGACGGAGGCTTTTAGCGATCGCCAGTTCCTTATCGTTCAGCGAGAAAAAGAAGCGTTGGTCGGCGGAGGTGAAAGCGGGGGGTCCATATAACTCATCTTGTTCTGCCTCGGACAAGATTTGGACACGTTCTTCGAATGCCATGGATTTAGCCCAAAAAGACTAAATCTTACTCAAACAGAGCCCAAATAGGGATCTCGAAAAAAGTAATACCCCTCTGGAGGCCACAGACGGCGGGGCCTCCAGAGCACTTTGTCGTTTTTGGACGGAAAATCCCTAGAACCCCAAATTTGTCTCCGTCTTGATCCTCGATGAGATTACCTCGCAGAGAAATGGTCGCACCGTCATGCATCGTTTTGGCCTGTTCGACAGTCATGATTCTTGCATCTTCAGTCCCACGATAACCTTCATCCAGAGCGTGGGCTGGCGGTGGAGCTGTATCATTTTTCAACCCGCCGTTATCATCAGCAAGCGCTGGCGACAATAAAAAACAACATAATAATGGCGTTATGGATAATTTCATATGTTCTCCTTTTGCCAAGGTTGAAATGTTAAGTGTGGTTGCTATTTATTAACACTGCGAACTGGATAAGTCTCAAATAATATTGTTTAAATTAAATCTAACGTTGGTGGGGATATAAGCGCAACGGTAGAGGAAAGTAGGGGGGGTAATATTCCGAGAAAATTAAGTGTAGCTGGATAATATAGGTCATGCCATTCATTTTGGTCTACGCTTATTAGTCTTTGTGATAAATAATGAGAGGTAATTGAATGGCTGGCTTAAACAAGGAAAAAAAGACCATCAATAAAACCAATTCTGCGCGTTTTCCGGCGCCGCCTTTTCAACAGCAGCAGCAGCCCTTTCCCGGGCTGGCGGGGAAAATGCAACCGCGCCCCGATCATGGAGAAGACAGCTATCAGGGAAGCGGTCGCCTGAATGGGCGCAAGGTATTAATTACGGCACTGTTGCAAATAGTCGGTGGTGATAAACTTATCATCCCCTTTTGCTGATGGAGCTGCACATGAACCCATTCAAAGGCCGGCATTTTCAGCGTGACATCATTCTGTGGGCCGTACGCT
>NZ_JBJHHG010000047.1:0-6695 GCF_045257065.1 Enterobacter sp. PP-008-ECC_S150
TTGTAGGTGGGCCAGTTGGTGATTTTGAACTTTTGCTTTGCCACGGAACGGTCTGCGTTGTCGGGAAGATGCGTGATCTGATCCTTCAACTCAGCAAAAGTTCGATTTATTCAACAAAGCCCACTTAACAGTGAACCATTCGGTGACTTGCTCTCCGTGAGGTCCACCGGGTTTATCCAGTAGGGAACATTCTGCTTTTACCGTTTACTGCATACGCGAGCAGGAATTCTGTTGCAGTTCTGCATTTGCCTGCTTTTCCAGTGCTGTCATAACCCGGCGGAGCATCGCCAGAGCCTGAACAGGCGAGCTCCCAAACTGCACTTTCACTTCATCCGTATCATGATCCTGAATCAGGTCGAGGATGTTCACTTCGATCCCTGCCCCGTTTTCATCTTTTGCCGTGCACTGAATACTTACCCGGGTCACCGAATCCGTCAGGACTGGCAGTGGGTTAGTCTTGTCTACGTTGATAAAAGCCTTCTTCATTGCCCTGTTTCCCCTTGTCCTGAAAAAGTTACCGACCCGTCCGGATGGAGGGGTCGGTCAGAAAATCATGCCTGTCCCTTATTCATCTTCTCAGCATGCTTACGCAGGTACTCTTTCAGGTCAGCATGAGCATTGATGATATCGTTCATTTCATCATTGGTCAGAACAAGCGTGTAAGTATCAGTGCTGACAGATTCACCTTCTTTAAGCTTGGCTTCTTCAGCAATACGTTCAAAAATCGGGATCGCGGTGTCGGCAATGACGGTCACGGTCTTTTTGTTCAGAACGCTGGACATGGATGGTGCTTTACCTGCCGGGTTCTGTTTAGGAGCGCTGTCCTTTGGAGCCGGAGCTGGTTCCTGTACCGGTGGCGTAACCAGCGTCTCTGTATTGCTTTCATCATTCAGTTGATCCGGTACCGGGGTGTTAACGGTAGCATTACCTGCCGGTTGCTCATCACCGGAGTTTTCCGGAGTCTGCGGATCTGCCATGCGCTCTTCTACCTTGGCAGCTTTGACGAATTTCAGCGTGTTTTTCGTCGCTTTACCATAGATGGAGATCGCCTTGTTGATGTTATCTACCGCATCCTCACCGCTGTACATATACTCGTCCAGCGCAACGTACATGCTCACCTGATCGCTCACAAGCATGGTCTGTAGTTCAGAAGGCAGGTCCAGTACGCGAACCATCTGGCGAAGATGCTGCTCTGATTTACCACGTTTTTTTGCCAGTTCCGCAAAGGTCTTAGGCTCTTCTTTATCTTCAACAAGACGCTTAATTGAAAGCGCTTCAGCTACGACAGACAGCGCCAGGTTGGAGTTGCCGGTCAGGGTGAAGAGTTCTGCTTTTGAAGCGCTACCGCGAAACTCTTCGCAGCGAATACGAGTAATGCGTTCACGCCCTTCTGCTTCCAGCTGGCGGTTTGCAATAGCGATGGAACGGATACGGCAAGCCCCCTGACGCAGTACAGGTACGCCATTAACCATCTGAACAACGATAGGCGTCACGCTGAACGGGTCTTCCATGTAGGCATCGGCCAGGCTGTTCAGGTGTTCCACAACGTGAGGCATTGAATAGTAGAGCTCGCCCATACCGGCCGTGCGGGTGTTAAAGCCTTCCTGCTCTACAACAACCGAAGGGTCAATGATAAGGCCGTTACCTTTACGGGCACCGTTACCAGTGCGTTCCAGGTAACCACGAAGGCTGATTTCGTTGCTGTTGTTTTTTACTTCAGTTTCGATTGCGGACATTTTTGTTCTCTCTTTTGGTTGGTTGTTTAACTGCGCTACAACACAACAATACCAGGTTCGACATTTTTTCTAATAGGTTGCACAGAAGAAAAAGTAACTTTTCTTAAAAAAAATTCCTGAGACAATACTACTCGATCCGTCCGTTTTAAATCTTCACAACAGTGGGCCGTTTTTACGTTTAAGCAAAATAGCTGGTTCAGAAGGTGAGTCGGAGAGAAAAGTTACTTTTCCGGTTGTCTGGGCCAGTGATGAGAGAGTGGCAGGACAGGAATGGCTAAACCGGTGCGGGTCTCTTGTAAGTCGCAGGGGATTGAGGAGATATAGAGGTAAACCGGTACGTTCAGTTTTTGGATTGAGCCGGGCTTTTGGCCCGGGCTTAAGGAAGCGGAAATTTGAACGAACTGGCAGGTAATGATTTATGCCGCCGACAGCTGGCCGTCAGTGCTTTGCTGTTCTGGTTTGACAGTTGGGGGATAACCGGCAGTTAGCCGCTGGCATTCCGCATCACAGAAAGCCCTGAGGTTGCTGAAGACGGACTCCATGAAATCAGCATGAGCATACGAGTCTACAGGACGTGTCTTGTTATCTTTCATCTTGTTCTCCTCAATCATTATTAAAACCAGCGGATTTAGTTCCTGGCGCTCCATCTGCTGACCGGCTTTCCCAGAGAGCAGCGATGTGTCGGGTTCTGTTTCTCATTTTATCGTTTTCATCGGGCCCATCCGGCCGTATAAGAGACCGATTTGGCATGTTTAAGAAACGTACTGGCGACATTAAAAGCTGAGGTTGGCTTTGGAATAAAAGGATACTTTTCCCGTTTGTCAGGTCTTTCGCTACCGCTGCACGATGATTCTGTCAGGCATTCTGCGCCCTCCTTGGCTGTACATCTTGAAACAAGCGGTGGGATGTTCCCTTCCCCCTGCTCACCGCAGAATAATTGGCAAGTCCCGACGGTCGTTCCGTACGAGCCGGGTCCAAATAATGAATAAATACAACGCCACTTCAATTGTATTGACAATAGAAGTTAGGAGGATCATAGTGTCATTCATGGTGCGGCTTTCGCACCACCGCCCCGGCGGTACCGGGCAGAACTGGAGTACCTCATGAAACTTTCCCGTCAGACGACTTCTGATACTTCTGTTGATGGCCGTTCACGCGCATATGCCTGGGGCCGTGTCCATTATTTCATTATCGAACATGCACCAATGGCTGAGCTGGTCGCTATTGACGAGCTGCTGGAAAAAGCTGGCTGGAGCAATGACGGCTGTCCGAACTATGAGAAAGATGACGAGTTTGGTAATGCTGGTTACAGCTGTGGTTACTGGATCGATATTGACAGCGTGGGAAGCTTCAAGGCTGACTACAAACGTCTTAAGGGTGAGATTAGTGCGCATATCGCCTCAAAGGCGGCAGAGGTGGAGATCCGCGTACTGGACTCGATGTCCGACAAAGAATGTAAAGATGTTGCCTCGGTGGCATGTACTGTTCGCCGTGACTTACGTACGCAGTCCGAATCGCTTCATTCACTGCGTACTATCGTAACGGTTGATCATTACAATCCCTATGTGATCACCAGCCGCCCGCTGAGCATTTCCGCCTGGACACTTATCCACGACTGTCTGAAAACCGGCACCATCAATGACGTCTGTTCACGGTTGAGTTCATTAATCCTGCACTCTGAAGCCGCGATTGCCCGTTGTAAGGGAAGCTCCGACTACTCTTCGGAACACGCTCAGCTATCGTTTTTTGCTGGTAACGACTATGTCACCAGACGCACCCTTGTTGATGCAGCTCACGAAGAGGCTCTGCGAATGAACCGCCGCTTTGATGAACGTATTGCAATGAACGCGGATTCTGATGCCAGAAGGCTCCAGTGCGAATTCAACCTGAGCAACCATGTCGTACAGCGTCGGACCGTTGAATCTGCTCATATCCAGGCAATCAACGAAGACGTCACCCGTTCACAGGCGGAACCACGCTGCCCTGGAAAGCTTCTTCTGAAAATGACCAGTCATGAGGAAGTGCGGGACTCACTGAGCACCTGTTAGTCCAGCGACACCCCCTGCGGCTCTACTACCGGGCCGCAGTCTGCTCCGGCCAGATGGTGCCAGTGGCGTAATGAATTTGTTTAATAAGGCTGAGTATGATGAATAAAGAACAACTAATCGACAAACTGGAACGCGTGGTATGTGGTCAGTACTCCTACGAAATGCAGGAGCTTGCGTATTCGGCCCTCTGCTGCATTAAAGGCACCCCGGACGACTGCGCTAAGTTCCCTGTTACGCGTCCGCTGCCTGACACCTTAGTGGACGTATGGGACGAGATCGGGCAATACCTTGGCACAGGCAAAGCCATTGAAACTCGCAGTTGCGGCGTTTCGCTTCTGCTTCATGGACACTGCTACGATTCAAATCATGTGCTGTACTGGCGCAATGCTGGCGCACTTCCAGCAGCTTGCGATACGCCACTGGCTGGTGGGTCTCGCAAACTGTTCACCTGCTCAGCCTGTGGAGTGGACGGTCTGGATGAACCACCTGAAACCAGTTGCCACTGCTGCACAGAGGGGGCCCACTGGATTGAGAGCAGGCTCTTCACCTCCGGGCAGGCAGACCCTGAAGAATTTAGACCCGTGGCGGTCGTGAAAGTGTGTGCAGGCTCAACGCCGGATGATCGGCTCATCTGGAGCGTGATTGAACAGCTCAACGGCGAACTGGCGGAAGGCGATAAACTATTTAAGCGACGCTGACAGATCACGTCAGCATTTATATCAGACGAACTCCAGAATAATTTAAAGCAACCATGAACATGAAAAAGCCCAAAGCTGCATTACAGAATGCCATGAAAGAAGATGTGCCAGCTGTGACACAGATTCAGATGCGATCTACGGTTTCCAGAAAGGTTCGCTATGTAAAACAGGCAAATCGAGAGGGTCTGAAATTATCTGAGTGGATGTCGCGGCATCTCGACGCTGTCTGTGATACCGCAGATGAGATTCATAAAGGCAAACGCTCAACTCCGGTTGCGCCTGGGAAGATTCCCCCTGAGGTATACCAGGTGATATACGATCAGTGCGGCGGGTTCGTGGAGTGTGATGCTAATGCCCAGGTAATCTGGGAAGCCTGCCGTGATGCCATTCTTAACGGAGACAAAGGGTAAACGGCAGGTATCGCCTGTCATTTTTACCCTTGTGAGGAAAATCCTGATGAACCATGAGAGCCGAACTGTATACCTGAACACGGCCATTGAGGCCCTGTTGAAAGCTGAGGCGGCTCTGAACGAGCTGGCATTAGCCTATGTACTCAAACCAGGTGAAAAGGCAAGCGCATGCCATCCCCGAACCGGTACGCTTTCCACAGCTTCCCAGGTAAGAAAACTTCGCCGTGTTCTAGAAAAAAACAAGTTATGACGGCCCTTATACGCTGGCATAATGTACCGTGCTTCGCTCATCCCAGCAGTATGGGTTTTAAACTCTTCCATTTTTAAGAGTACGGGAAGAGCCTTATTATTGTCGCATACCCTACGGATGCATTGCAGTTCAAACCGCTGTTCGGTGCAATTATTGCTGTATCCGGCGGATTTGAAAATGACAGAAATAGTGATGTAAAGCTCCGCCATTAAAGAAATGCCCCGTAGTTTGGCGAATCAACTTTCTGAATTATCTCGATGAACACCATTTAAGGAAATCGAATGTGTGATTTTTGCAGGGCTGACGAAAATTACTTTCATATGGCAGAATGCGTGTATGACCAACTGGTTAAAGAGTATCCCGTAATGTGGCTGCGGGATTCAACCCGGATCGGGGCCTGCTACCTCTGTCGAGAACTGCTGTCGCCGGAGGGGATGGTCCTGGCGATGCAGAGCGCTTTCCCTGCGAAGGGATGGCGGCTGCGTATTTGGTACAATGAAACCATTGACGAAGAGATAGAACCGCAGCGTGGAGACTGTATTGAGCTGTCCTCCAGGGCGGACGCTCTGCTGTCCTTCATGTCGTTCCAGGAAAAGGTTTAGCGCTGCGGCCCCCCTCACAAAAAGGCGCTTTCCGCGACAAATCTGGTACGACCGGACAACGTTGAGTCAATTCTTGCTTCCCCGCAGAAGAATCCCTATGAAGTAAAGTAGAGGTAGGCATTACGCCCACCAGCAAACCTGATAACTGTTCTTTGCGTAACATCCTCAAACTTCTGGTGCCTTCGTAGACTGCGATGCGAATGCCCATGAGCTGAATTCACCGTATCATTTGACCGGATGCAGCGAGAACAGAAATGACAATGTTTGAACGATTTGCCAGACGGCCATAAAACTCTACTGGGTACAGAATAAGGACTGACCGCAATGGCTACGTTCTATGAGCTACCGACCAGTGAGAAGTCCATTGTTTCCGGTACGTGCCCGGACGAGCACCGGTGAAATTTTTCCCGACTGGATTACGCTAAGGCTTTTGAACGGTTTGCGTGAAGTGGGACTCTTTGGGTCTGGTTCTTGATTTATACAAAAGGCTATATGCCACAAGACGGGAGGAAAAAAGGGTTTCCCCGACTGGAGAAACCCTTTCAAAAGGTGCCGATGGCATACTAATCCACACCCCGAAAAGAGGGGGTTGCCCCCCTCTTTGTCAGCTACTTACCGGATTCGTAGGCCAGGATAGCAGATACCTCCCTTGTTCCGTCTTTCATCCGCAACTCGCAAAGCGAGTTTCGTGTGAGCCAGGTGAATATCAACAGCGTTAAACAAACTATTAATATGCACAAAACAATGGGTTGGTTCGGCATTTTCATGGCCTTCTTCTCCTTGCATTTAAGCAGGCAAGAGGCTACTCTGAATGTGACTAGCATACAGGGGCCTCGGGTTGTACTGACCCCAAAAAGTTGGACAGTTAAACACGAGGCACATAGGTCTGGGTTCGATATTCAATTGGACTCAGACCTTTTAATTTCAGGCTAATTCTTCTGCTGTTGTAGT
>NZ_JBJHHG010000048.1:0-5159 GCF_045257065.1 Enterobacter sp. PP-008-ECC_S150
GAATTCACTATCGGCGAAGGTGAGTTGATGGCTCATGATGTCCCTCTGGGATGCGCTCCGGATGAATATGATGATCTCATATCAGGAACTTGTTCGCACCTTCCCTAGCTCTTTCATCATCCTAGAAGAACTCTTAATTAAGTATTCTTCAAGTGGGCCAGCATATGCCCCTGATGTCACGATCGTTAGTTGCGTAAGAGGATGAGTCAAACTCTCAATGCCCTTCAGGATGTCATTCTGGACAGCAGCAATATAAACAGGCGAAGCCGCAATCAAATATTCATCATTCGGACTGGACTGCATTAACTGGCTTATAGTTGCGCAACGGTTATGCTTTCCTAGTGATTTTGTGATGGCTTTCCACCAGAGATCATGCCTGAATGGTACTTGATGAAATGTCGCCTCGTAAGAGGGCACCCGATCTCGACTATTTAAAAACCCCATCCCGGCAGAGATTATCCACAACTCCAGATTTCTGGTTGAGTTTAAAATTTCCTTTGCCGTAGACCAGTGATTACCTGAATACAAGGACAATGCCGGTACCGCCTGATTACTTCTGGCGTCGTCTACAATGTTACTCCAGGCATATGCTGCGTCGTCCGGGGTTTGTTTTGGATCTATGTCCAATGTCGGCCAGACGTGGCCCTGATGATTCTTGCCCTTTGTACAGGAAGTGATTAAGTGTACTGAGCGTTCAGAGAACATTATCTTCCTTACATACCCATAGAACAGCTTTCTAAGAACGGTGGGCTCGCCTGAAAATTACAAATCAGCCCCTTTCACGGCATCATTTTGATTCTTCGCGTCTGCCCCCAGTAAGATGACCGGTTTTCTGCATGACAGTGTTATTCCTAACAAACGCAACACAAAACCACGCCAGCCAGAGCAAATTTTTTCATTTGCTGCGTAAAGCCTATTGTTTTCTCTTTTAAGCTTCGCCCACTCGTTACAGAGGGTAACATCATCAAGCGCTGTTATATGCTTCGCCTCACCTTCGACGATAACGGTATGGATACCGTATGCTGTAAATCTCATACTATTTTCCAGAACCCAGTTGCGGTATTCGTTGAGTCCACCTTCGGAACCGGTAGCTCTGCGCCACATTTCAATTTGCTTGTGTGATGGGTCAAGTGTACTTGTCATTGAAGCCTCGTCTCAGCGATAACGCTTGAAATAGCCCGCTTTGGTCAAAATGAAATTAGCCATCTGACTGGCGATTTGATTGTATCTTACTCATAGTGCCCAACCTATAGGTTAAAAAGGGGCATTTTCGCTTTATAGCGTGTTCAACATCATCAATCATCCCAAGAAAGGCTGGCTTATTAAGCCGGTCCATCATTTTCTGTATATCTCTCATCAATTTTTATATCCGGCCTGAAGTGCACCGTTCAAGCACACCGATCAGGCAGTTAGTCACTAGTTAACTCTTTACTAGAGACTAAATTCCATTGATTTACGTGACAACGTCACGTCATTAAGGTTTGCAAATGCCTAATTTTCATACTATGGGATTTAATTAGGAGTAAATCCCACAGGTTTACATAAAGCTGACATTTAAAAGTGTTAAAAATCAATCAGATAGAAAGAAAAGGCTCTCCGGAAGAACTCTTCTCATTATTTCGCCGCCCGGGGTTATTGCTGACAGATCTGAAAGTGCTAATATGTTAGTCATTAGTAATTAGTAAAGCCTTTACTAAACGCGTTTCTACGTAAATTCTATTGGTTTTAGAGGGTCCTACTGTCCGAAGACAATAAAGTTGTACACAAAGCACTAAAGTTGTAACCATTCTCAAAAAACGACGCTAATGTTGTATGCTTACTGAATGTGTGGTTATAGGGTTGGAGACTATAAAATGCACATATAGGTACGTATCAATGTCGTTTTTTGGGTACGATCATGGGTAGGGGTAGGCGTCTCAAATCCTATTTGGATTATGAAAATGCGCTAGGTGACGGCATAGGAGTGGGCTATGGCCAAAGTTATCAGCCCTGGCTTAGAGCTCAGGACGTTAAATCCCGTGGAAACCGTTCGATAGTCTTTGGCCTTAAGACGTTTCGAAACCATCATCATGGGGTTTGAGGGCCAATGATGTAAAAAACCACGCTAAGGAGATAATTCATTGTTTAAATTGAGATTTAACGGCCTCAATTCCCCCTTCATAATATCCTCCGGTAGTGTGAACGTATAATGTCCCAGCATGTTGATATGACCGTGCATCAGAGGCGAAAGCCGCGCGATATGTTCATCCTCTGGCCCTTCCCCGATGCTGCGCAGGTGCGACAAGGCTTCCTGCATATAAAGCGTATTCCACAGCACCACTGCGTTTGTCACCAGACCCAGCGCACCCAACTGATCTTCCTGCCCCTCGCGGTAACGTTTTCTGATCTCGCCACGCTGACCGTAGCAGATGGCTCTTGCAACGGCATGGCGGCCTTCACCCCGGTTCAACTGTGTTAGGATCCGGCGACGATAGTCCTCATCATCAATATAGTTGAGAAGATACAGTGTCTTGTTAACTCTTCCGACCTCCATTATTGCCTGAGCAAGCCCTGACGGTCGGGTACTTCTCAATAGCGATCGAATGAGTTCTGACGCATGAATAGTGCCCAGCTTCAGCGAACCGGCAACCCGCATCATCTCATCCCAGTGGCTTTCGATTTTAGAAAGGTCAACACAACCCCGCGCCAGTTTGTCCAACGCCCCGTAATTCGCTGCTTTGTCGGCCCGCCAGAACACAGCCTCACCCGCATCCGCCAGACGAGGTGAAAATTGGTATCCCAGTAGCCAGAACAGGCCAAAGATAATGTCACTGGTACCTGCTGTGTCCGTCATGATTTCAACCGGGTTTAGTCCCGTTTGTTGCTCAAGTAGCCCTTCCAGCACAAAGATGGAATCCCGCAGTGTTCCAGGAATCACTATGCCATGAAAACCCGAATATTGGTCAGAGACAAAGTTGTACCAGGTGATGCCGCGCCCTGAACCAAAGTATTTTCTGTTGGGGCCAGAATTCACCGTTTTCACTGGCGTGACAAAACGCATACCATCAGCGGAGGCTACCTCCCCGCCCCCCAGTATCCTGCCAACGCTAACGAGGACTGAAAATCAACCAGCCGCGCATTGGCGCTAACCAGCGTTTCTGCTCGGATGTAGTTCTGTTTCACCCAGCTCAGACGATGGCGAGTCAGTGCAGGGATATTGTGCTTGATCAGCGGCTCATGTCCGATATTGCAGGCCTCAGCCAGCATCACCGCACACAGGCTTATATGCAGATCCTGCGCACGGGCACCTGACTCGCTGACATGGCTGAATTCACGGGTGAAGCCAGTTCTGGCGTCAATCTCGAGCAACAGTTCTGTCAGGTCAACGGGTGGAAGCAATTGTCTGACTCGGCTGCTCAGTTGTATCAGCGCCGGTGGTTCATCCAATTTATCCAGGCTGCTGATGGTCAGCGAAGGATGTTTACCTTCATTGCAGATGTCCACGGCGGTATTGCGATCAAAACGTGATGCCACCGTTTTCCAGGTTTCATCTAACTGAGCGGCCAATTGCTCCGATGCTTTACTGCCATTAGTGGGGTGACCCAATGCCCGGCAGACTGGAACCCGCTGCGCCTGCCATTCCTCCCCCTGAAGAAGTTTTTGGCGCGGATCACCCCAACGATCGCTGTTTTCCAACCAGATGTCACGACGGCGTAGCGCATCCTGAAGTCGCTCCAGCAGACACAACGAGTAACCTGCTCGCTGTATCCGACCGTCAGCATCGTACACCAGGCGTTTCCAAGGGCCTGAAATGATATGTTCAGGTGCATCGTCCAGGATCCGTTTTTTCGAGCCGTTTAGCTCTGCCAGGTAATGGATGGCAGCCAAGGTATGTTCACCGTCTGGGGCCGCACGGAAGTGCAGATCGCGCAGTAGTGCGGGCAAAAAACGCCTTACCCGTCCGTATTGCTCCACCATTTCATCCTGAAAGTTTGTATCCTGGGGGCGGGCCAGTTCATTCACTTTTTCCACGGACTCTGCCAGTCTGGCGACAGACACACTGCTGAATATGGTCTTTCGCAGCAAATCATCGGCGGTATCTTCATCAAGTAAAAGTGCGCATGCCCGCGCCAGCAGCAACGCCGCGCGGTCAAGATCCTTGAGCGTCCTAAGTCGCTTTTTCTGCCCGGTTTTCTTCGCCTCCCGGGTAATATTGAGGATCAGCATATCCAGCACGTCAACGGCCTCGTCCAGCGCCGAGATTTCTTGCGCTTTCACGAATGCGGTAAGGATCGCCAGCCGCCGTTCTTCTGGCATTCTGCTGATATATTTCACCGATGCCATTCCGGCATAGCGTGCCAGATTGCGGAGCTGTATGGCGGGCAGCCCAGTGAAATTCAGACAGGAAAACTCCAGGCTGCGCAGGCGAGTGTAACGTTCAAGTGCTTCAGTGAACGCGGGGCCGCTGATAGTGACAGGGCCTCTTTTTAGGTGCTCCATCACTGAGAGTCGCTGTCCTTCGGGGATTTCAAGTAACCCAGCCAGTTGTGCGGTCTGCCAACGGTTTGGCAGCGCGGCCAATTTTCGCCACAAGCGGCGGGTCGCACGCTCACGGATTTCACCAATGACTCTCGTCAGGGTGGATGCGGCTGGCAACAACACTTTATTTTGAAGCAACCACGCGGTGGCAAAATCGAACATCAGTCCGGGGCGTTCATTACTGAGCCATGCACGGGTATACAGCAATCGCTTCAGTCTGAACGACCACGGGAAATCACCGAAATCATGATAGCTATAGTGCTGCCTGATAAGCCCGTGGTGCTCCCAACGTGTGTTTTCCCTTTGAGCATAGCGGGAAATGATCTCTGGATAGCGGATGTTAAGTTGCCTTGCGACATAAAACTGGACACCGGGCGGTATTTGCATGAGATCGGACAAGAAGGTTCCCAGAAAGCGGGCAGTTGTGAGTTGAAGGGCAATTCCCAACCGGTTATGCCTGCCCCTACGCAGGTTGATGAAAGGGCACTGTTGCAAAGTTAGCGATGAGGCAGCCTTTTGTCTTATTCAAAGGCCTTACATTTCAAAAACTCTGCTTACCAGGCGCATTTCGCCCAGGGGATCACCATAATAAAATGCTGAGGCCTGGCCTTTGCGTAGTGCACGCATCACCTCAATACCTT
>NZ_JBJHHG010000049.1:0-4987 GCF_045257065.1 Enterobacter sp. PP-008-ECC_S150
ATTTTATATAATATAAAACACATTTCTTACGTCATGATATCATTCGCTTTCCCCAACATCAGAGAATGGTACATTTACGCAAGTGAAGTTCTTTTTATTAAAATTAATACACCCCATTTCAAATAGAATAAACACTCTTCTCCGGAGAGCTTTAACTAATAACCAAACCATTTTTAACTTCGGTAAAGGATATATTTTTGCATTTATACAAGACTATCTCTCTCCATGAAGCCCCATATCTAAAATAGTTCCTTTATAAGTTACCTGGTTTATTAATAGCATCGCGCAGAGCCTGCTCTCTTAACTGCACTCGCTGTTTAAATGCGGGTGGATAGAGAGGTTTGCTTTCAATTTTAAAATCATCGATAAAAATCATATCGTGGAGTTGATTGTTAAACGACTCGGGAACGTCAATCACATAGCGCCCGATGCACTGCGGTTTAGTCTGCGCAAACAGACTATTTATCACGGGACCGCCCTTCTGTACTGGCGTGGATGCCGTAGCCTGGGCAATAAAAAACAAACCGGCAGCCAGTGATGATAAAGCCATATACTTACAGATACATTGCATGATGACCACTCCTGCTCATCATGCCTGGCTGGCTCTCCGGAAGAAACGAAAACCATTCCAGGCACCCATCTTGTTTCTTCATTTATAGCGCAGGGAATTCACCAGCCGGTCCCAGATTTCTATCATCTGTGCTTCGCTGTAGCGTGTTTTTTTATACTCGCTGGTGAGTCCAATGCTAAATTTTGGCTTGTCTGCGGTAGCATCACGCTCATTGGCCTTAAAATCAAAATCATAAAATGTATTTTTTTCATCCTGCCCCAACGCTGGATTTCTGATGGTTTGGGTACCACCAAACAACCATGACTCTGCAGGAATACCGTTCGGTGAGAGTGCCACTTTCTTTATGGTGTACTGATTTGCCGTTTTAAGTGCCTCATTAATCTGCGCACTACGGTTAAACAGGGTGTCCTCTGAACCAGGATATTTATTATTTGTATACACACCAAAAACAAAATCATCATTTTCATACCGGAATGTAATTTTTTCAACATGCTGACTACCATCATCCCGGATAAACCCATTTGGAATACACACACCTTTAACCGACGGAACATCCTCATCTTTTCTGCCGCTAAGCCGTGATATCAGAGACTGCAGGGCAGCCAGCTTGGCTGGCTTAGTGTTGGTCTCTTCCTCGGTAAAACCAGCATTAAGATATGATTTTTTTCATACGCATATTTACCAGCAGACAAGTCTAAAATCTTGGTAGTAATAATAAAAGCGATTCCATTTACATAAACATGAGCTTCCAGATACCGGAATGAATCCGCAGAGCCAAAGTTGTTTCGATCATAAATAATACCTTTATCGTTATGTATTCTAATAATCTGTTTTATAAAAGGTGCATTTTCTGGATCATTCCCAGGCTTATTTATTGCTTCATTAAGCTCCTGCTCTCTTAACTGCACCCGCTGTTTAAATGCGGGTGGATAGAGAGGTTTGCTTTCAATTTTAAAATCATCAATAAAAATCATATCGTGGAGCTGATTGTTAAACGACTCGGGAACGTCAATCACATAGCGCCCGATGCACTGCGGTTTGGTCTGCGCAAACAAAGTATTTATCACTGGACTGTCCTTCTGCACTGGCGTGGATGCCGTAGCCTGGGCAATAAAAAGCAAACCAGCAGCCAGTGATGATAAGGCCATATATTTACAGATGCATTGCATGGTAACAACTCCAACTCAGCATGCCAGGCAGGCTCCCCGGCAGAAACGAAAAACCATTCCAGGCACCCAGCTTTTTTCTTCATTTATAGCGCAGGGAATTCACCAGCCGGTCCCAGATTTCTATCATCTGTGCTTCGCTGTAGCGCGTTTTTTTGTACTCACTGCCGAACCCAATGTTAAGATTCGGCTTATCCGGTGTCGCATTACGCTCATTAGCATAAAGCATAAAATTATAGAATGTGTTCTTTTCATCCTTTCCCGTTGCCGTATTTCTGATGACCTGTGTACCACCAAACAACCATGACTCAGCCGGAATACCGTTCGGTGAGAGTGCTACTTTCTTAATAGTGTACTGGTTTGATGTTTTAAGCGCCTCATTGATTTGCACACTACGGTTAAACAGCGTGTCTTCTGAACCCTTAATTGTGTTATCCATATCGACACCAAAAACAAAATCATCATTTTCATACCGGAATGTGAGGCTTTCCTTATGGTTTTCGCCATCATCCCGGATAAACCCATTTGGAATACACACACCTTTAACCGACGGAACATCCTCATCTTTTCTGCCGCTAAGCCGTGATATCAGAGACTGCAGGGCAGCCAGCTTAACTGGCTTGGTATTTGCATCGGCCTCAGTAAAACCTCTTGCTAGATATTTTGATTTTTTTTCACTGTGCTTTTTATCTGAAAAGTCACGAATATCCGTAGTAATTACAAAGGCTGTCATGCCTGAATAAACATGAGCTTCCAGCTTTCTGTATATATCCGGAGCGCCCGATTCATTGCGATCGAAAATAGTGCCTCTGCCATCAGGAAGTTGAATAACCTCTTTTAAAAACGGGGCATTTTCAGGTTTGTTACCTGGTTTATTAATAGCATCGCGCAGAGCCTGCTCTCTTAACTGCACCCGCTGTTTAAATGCGGGTGGATAGAGAGGTTTGCTTTCAATTTTAAAATCATCAATAAAAATCATATCGTGAAGTTGATTGTTGAATGACTCGGGAACGTCAATCACATAGCGCCCGATGCACTGCGGTTTGGTCTGCGCAAACAAACTATTTATCACTGGACTGTCCTTCTGCACTGGCGTGGATGCCGTAGTCTGGGCAATAAAAAGCATGCTGCCCGCCATAAGGGATAATGCTGTGAGCTGTCTAATGGTCTTCATGGTTTCGGGATCTCCTGGACCATTTTCACAATGGCTCTGAGAGTAAACTGCAGGGCCGGCCTGGCCTGTATATCCTTAATGCTGCTGACGTCATAGGCGCCTTGGTGGTCCACGCCGATAGCCAGAACGCTTTTGATTTCGCTGTTACGGCAAATCGCGCTCAGCGATTCCACCGGCACCGTGCCATCGCCTGGCGTATTTGATGAGGTGATCACATACATCTGAGAACGATTAAAAGGCAGGGGGATCTCCCGGTAGTTGTTGGGCAGCTTTCTGTCACTTTCATGCCTGTTTTTCGGGTAAGTAATGGAGGTTTTCCTCCACATAAGAGTACCGTCTGAATCGATTTTATTACCATAAAAGGCATAAGTATTCGGATGATAAAGATTATCCAAACTTTCAATATATGGTTGGACATTTTTATCAATGAGATCGTTGTACTCAATCCAGTTACTCTGACTCACCGCCTCATCCTTATCGATAATGTCGGACTCATACAGGCGGTACCACAGCGTCTTGTTGAGGTAAATCTCCCCGAAAGGATCCCCGGCTTGCGGTAGTTTTACATCGCTGCCGTCTTCGCCAGCCCCTTCCACGCTCAGCCAGGGCGCTCCGGAAAGGTATTTCGCCGAAGGTAAGAGCTGAAGCGGCGCGGGAGCCCTGGCCAGGACCGGCATCAGCTCTTCTGCAGTATTACCCAATACGGCTCCGGCCATGCCTTCCTGTTTTGCGCCAACCTTCATGCGGCGGTACGCTGCCGGTGAGCCAAGATCGGGGATCACCCCATGCACTATACCCAGAATCTTATCTTTTGCGCCCAAAACCTGGGACGCATAACGCGCCACCAGCCCGCCCATTGAATGGGTAACGATAATGACTTTTTCCTGCCCGGCGGGAAAGGGCATGCCGTGGCCGCGCTGATTTTTGTAGAGGCTGATAATCCTGTCGATAAAGGCAACCAGTCCTTGCGCCGAGGTTTTATTATCCTGAAGCCAGTTATAGCCATAGACATGAACCGGGAATAAAAAGTTCTTGAAATGGTTCAGTTCCTGCTGAGTCAGGATGGATTCGCCGGTAATTTCAGTATCTTTCTCTTCAGACAGCGATTTGCCGACCAGCTGACTTAATACCCCATTTTTCTCCGACGTTGATTTACCATAGTGAACAAGATCCTGCTGCCAGTCATCCAACAGCGCACCTTGTAAAACGCTTATAAATTTACCGTAGCTGAAGGATAAAACCTCTCCCCAGCCCCTCTCCCGGCGGGTTGTAAATAATTTGCCGTCATCGGAAAGCGGAGAATAGAGGGTCTGGTTAATATCCCCACGATTATCCACCTTTGTGGTGTCGGGATTAAGTAATTTTCTTCTGCGCTTTCCGTCTACTCCCGCCCATTTAAGAAATACGCCTCCCAAACTATCGCCACGCCAAATATCTTCGGTTTGTGAGGCTTTGTTTGCCATCAAATTGGTCCCCATCACTCCAGGAAGGAAGATAACGGGGATCGCTTTGACAGGCGGCTGCAGCAAAACAGCTTTAGCATTCTCTGATTTTTTCTGATTCTGTATGCCAGGCCAGTAGACTTTTCCATTGTCGTCCCATTCTGGTTTTATGTAGATCATCGAGGGACTGCTCTCATTACCTGTCGTATTTTCTTCCGTCATGAATTCCGTCCTTTTTCCGTTCAGGAAAATAATCTTCAGGAAGACCTTCGTGACAATCAACACGGTGCTTTCCCCGAAGATATACTTCGAAATAACGCAACGCCTTATGCTTTATCAAGCAAAGAGGCGTTGAGAGAATCGATATTAATATTATTCTGCATCGCAGTGGCCCCTGAAGCGGAGGTTGCCAGACTTTGCTGCGTGCCATCCCCACCTGTTAAACCCAGTGTCAGACCAGCCACCGGCGAGTCATCCGATAACCGCCTGACTTCAGGCGTTATGGCAAATTCGGCGTTTTCCCAGCTCTGCATTGCCTGGCTTATACTCTGTCCGCCAAACTTCTGCCACACCGCCCCGCGCTCGATGATTTTGTCCGGCGCCGCACACTCCACCGTTCCGTCCGCTATCCGGA